>JAUSJX010000129.1 GCA_030647435.1 Candidatus Rokuibacteriota bacterium | reverse complement strand
TCGACGCGCCCCAGGTCGAGCGCGTCGGTCAGTGTCTTGAGCAGGCAGAAAAGGCTCGCGCGCACGGTCTCGTCGTAGTCGCCGGCCGCCGTCCCGCCCTCGTAGAACACCGAGAGGATGTAGGCCGGCAGGCTCGGATGCTCCCCGTGCTCGAGCGCCTCGAGCAGCTGCGCGGGCGCCGCGCCGTCGTGCTCGCCGAGCCACGCCTGGGTTAGCGCGTAGGCCGTCATGACGCGCTCCTCCGCGAGCAGCGGGAACGGACGGCCCAGGCTGGCCTCGAGGACTTTGAAGAGGAGGAAAGCGAGGCCGAGAGCCGCCTTCTGGACGGCGGGATCGAAGGCGCTCGTGACGGCCTGGGAGAAGGCGGCGGCGTGGGGCTGGAGCTCGAGGAAGACCTGCGCCTCGCTCGCGATGCGGGCGGGCGCGTACCCGGTCATGTCGCGCCACACTTCGTCGACGAGCACCCGATCGATGGCTCGCACCAGGAGGAATCCCCTTGCGGCTTCGTACGGTCTCCGGTAAGGTGAACAGTCGGGATTCTAGCACGCGCGGGCGCGCCGTCCGCGCGCTCTCCGCGAATGGGGCGCTGATGATAACCGCAGAGCACTTCTGGCTATCGGTGGGCTTCCTCGGTCAGGCGTTCTTCTCGAGCCGCTTTCTTGTCCAGTGGATCGCCTCCGAGCGCAAGAAGGAGAGCGTGATCCCGGTCTCGTTCTGGTTCTTCTCGATCGGCGGGGGGACCACGCTCCTGATCTACGCGATCTACCGGCAGGACCCGGTGTTCATCCTGGGCCAGGGCGCGGGCCTCCTGGTCTACCTGCGCAACCTTTACCTCATCCGGCGCAAGCAGCGCCGCCTCGCCCAGGCCGGCAGCTGACGGCCGCCGGCTGGAGGAGACCCCCGATGGATTCGATCAAGACGGATTCGATCAAGTGGGCGGTGCCGCAGGCGCGGGAGATCCTGATGATCCCGGGCCCGACGGAAATCCCCTTCCCCGTCATCCAGGCTATGAACCAACAGCCCGTGATCCAGTACGACCAGACCTTCGACGTGGACGTCCTGGAGCCGATCAACCTGGCGCTCAAGAAAGTGTTCCAGACGGAGCGGGGCGAAGTCATCACCATGCCGGGCTCCGGCAAGACGGCGCTCGAGTCGAGCGCGCTCTCGATGGTCGAGCCCGGCGACCGCGTCCTCGTGATCGTGACGGGCAGCTTCGGCCTGTTGATGGGCGCGGTCATGGGGCGCATCGGCGCCGAGGTGACCGAGTTCAGCGCGGAGTGGGGCCAGCCGCTCGACCTCGTCAAGCTCGAGAAGGAGATCGACCGCGTCAAGCCCAAGATCGTCACGATGGTCCACAACGAGACCTCGACGGGCACGACCTACCCGGCGGCCGAGGTCGGCAAGATCATCAAGGGCCACGGCGCGCTCTTCCTCCTCGACACCGTCTCCTCGCTCGCCGGCATCGACGTCCGCACGGACGCGTGGGGCGTGGACCTCAACATGACGGGCTCACAGAAGTGCCTCGCCGCGCCGCTCGGCATGGCGATCGTGGGCGTCACCCCTCCGGCCTGGGAGGCGATGGAGCGCCGCAAGCACAAGGCCTCCTCGTGGGTGTACGACCTCCTGCGCTGGCGGGACTCGTGGATCCCGGTCTCGCGCGGCGGGCGCGTGCCGGAAGGCGGCAGGCGGATGCAGCCCATCTCCATGCCGACCCACCTGACGGCCGCCCTGGGCGTCGCTGTCCGGCTCGTGCTCGAGGAAGGGCTCGAGGCCCGGTTCCGCCGCCACGCCGTGGCCGGCCGCGCCTTCCGCGCGGGCATCGAGGCCATGCGCCTCGAGATGTTCCCCGACACGTCCGTCCGGTCCGACACCGTCTCCTGCATCAAGACGCCGCCCGGCATCGAGCCCGCGGCCATCGTCAAGCGGATGCGCGAGATTTACGGGATTCTCATCGGCACCGGCCTCGACAAGATGCGGACGACGACGCTGCGCGTCGGCCACATGGGCATCACCGCGAGCCCGCTCTACATCCTGCCGACGCTGTCGGCGCTCGAGATGACCCTCCGCGAGCTCGGCTACAGAAGCGAGGCCGGGGCCTGCGTCGGCGCGGCGCAGACCATCTTCGCGGACGCCACCGCGTGATCGTCATCCCAGACGACTTCCCCTCGGTCTTCGAGGGCACCCCCGCTCACGAGCGGGCGAAGAAGCTCGGCGACGTCACGGTCTTCACCGAGCGCGGCGCCGACGCGGAGCAGGAACTGATCCGGCGCATCGGCCGCGCGGAGGTCGCCATCAACATCCGGGCCCACGCGCGGTTCAGCGAGGCCGTCTTCACCGCCTGCCCCGCCCTCAAGATGATCTCCGTCTGGGGCACGGGCACCGACAACGTGGACCTCAACACGGCCGGCATGCGCGGCGTCACCGTGTGCAACACGCCGGGCGTGAACGCCTTCGCCGTGGCCGAGCACGCGCTGGCGCTGATGCTGGCGGTGGCGCGGAAGATCACCACGCTGGACGCCGAAATGCGGAAGGGCAAGTGGCCGCGCGAGCTGCTGACCCAGCTGCTCGGCAAGACGCTCGGCGTCTTCGGCATGGGCACGATCGGCTCCCGCGTGGCGGCGCTCGGCAAGGCCATCGGCATGGACGTGCTCGGCTGGTCGGCGCTCGGCGAGGAGGCCCGCATCAGCAAAGCGGGGGCGACGCCTGCCTCCAAGGAGGAGATCCTGGCCCGGGCGGACGTCATCAGCCTGCACGTGCGCCTCGACCCCGAGACCCGCGGCTTCATCGGCCGGAAGGAGCTCGGCCTGATGAAGCCCACGGCCATCCTGGTCAACACGGGGCGCGGCGTGCTCGTGGACCGCGACGCGCTCCTCGCCGCACTCAAGGAGCGCAGGATCATGGGCGCGGGCCTCGACGTCTTCCACCAGGAGCCGCTGGCGCCGGACGACCCGATCCTCTCGCTGCCGAACGTGGTCTGCTCTCCGCACAATGCCGGGCAGACCCCGGAGGTCATCCGTGACGGTCTCCTTCGCGCCGTCGAGAACGTGGAGCACTTCCTCCGGGGCAAGCCCCGGGACGTGGTCGTCGCCCCGATCCGCTAGGCCGTTCGGCCCGGGAGGGACCGCAATGCGCAACGGGAGGGCGGTAACCTCCGCGCCCGGCCGGCGGATGGCAGGGTCCTGGCGGCTGCGATAGACTCGGACATCCGGGGCCGCGCTCCGGCACGTAGGAACCGAAGAGGAGCTCAGATGTCGCCGTCCTGCTCGCACACGAATCCGCCCGGGGCGAAATTCTGCTTCGAATGCGGCACGCGGCTCGAAGCGACGTGCGCCGCCTGCGGCGCGCCGCTCGCACCGGCCGCGAAGTTCTGCAGCCAGTGCGGCGCTCCCACCGCGGCCCCTGGCGTAGCCCCGTCGAGCCCGGAGCGGTTTACCTCGCCCGAGGCCTACACCCCGCGGTACCTCGCCGAGCGCATCCTCACCTCTCGCGCCGCGATGGAGGGCGAGCGCAAGCAGGTGACCGTGCTCTTCGCCGATCTGCGTGGCTCGATGGAGCTCCTCGCCGACCGCGATCCCGAGGAGGCACGCAAGCTGCTCGATACGGTGCTCGAGCGGATGATGGAGGCCGTCCACCGCTACGAGGGCACCGTGAACCAGGTGATGGGCGACGGCATCATGGCACTCTTCGGCGCGCCCCTCGCTCACGAGGACCACGCGGTGCGGGCCTGCTACGCGGCGCTTCGGATGCAGGAGTCAGTCGCGCAGTACGCGGAGGGTGTGTTCCGCTCGCACGGGGTGCCCATCCAGATCCGCGTGGGGCTCAACTCCGGCGAGGTGGTCGTCCGCGCCATCGGGTCCGATCTGCACATGGATTACACGGCGGTCGGTCAGACGACCCACCTGGCCGCCCGCATGGAGCAGATGGCGACGCCGGGAACGATCCTGCTCGCCCCCGCGACCCTCCAGCTCGCCGAAGGCTATGTTCAGGTCGCGGCCCGGGGACCGGTCGCCGTCAAGGGCCTGCCGGACCCGGTGGAAATCTACGCGCTCACCGGAGCGAGCGCGCAGCGGACCCGGCTCCACGCGGCCGCCGCGCGGGGACTGACGCGGTTCGTCGGCCGCGACGCCGAGATCGAGCAGCTCCGCCGGGCGCTGGCCCTCGCGCACAATGGCCACGGCCAGCTCGTCGCCCTCGTGGGGGAACCCGGCGTGGGGAAGTCCCGCCTCGTCTACGAGTTCACCCACTCCCACCGCACCCAGGAGTGGCTCATCCTGGAAGCGGGCTCGGTGTCCTACGGCAAGGCAACCAGCTACCTGCCCGTCATCGATCTCCTCAAGGCCTACTTCAACGTGCACGACCGCGAGACCCACCGCGAGGTACGAGAGAAGGTCACCGGCAAGCTCCTCACGCTGGACCGGACCCTCGAGCCGATCCTGCCAGCCCTACTGGCGCTCCTGGACGTGCCCGTCGAGGACACCGAGTGGCAGGCCCTCGATCCGCCGCAACGCCGCCGGAGAACCCTCGACGCCGTCAAGCGCCTCCTGCTGCGCGAGTGCCAGCTGCAGCCCCTCCTCGTGGTCTTCGAGGACCTCCACTGGATCGACTCCGAAACGCAGGCGCTCCTGGACAGCCTGGTCGAGAGCCTGCCGACCGCAAGACTTCTCCTCCTCGTCAACTACCGGCCCGAGTACCGCCACGGCTGGGGGAGCAAGACCTACTACACCCAGCTCCGTCTCGACGCCCTCCCTCCCGAGAGCGCGAACGAGCTGCTCCTGGCCTTGCTGGGCACCGACGCCACCGTCGAGATGCTCAAGCCCGTTCTCATCGCCCGGACCGGCGGCAATCCCCTCTTCCTCGAGGAGAGCGTGCGGACGCTGGTCGAGACGCACGCCCTCACGGGAGAGCGCGGGGCCCATCGCCTCGCCCGGCCCCTCGACACGATCGACGTGCCCGCCACGGTGCAGGCGATTCTCGCCTCGCGGATCGACCGGCTGGATCCTCAGGACAAGCAGCTCCTCCAGACCGCCTCCGTCATCGGCAAGGACGTGCCGTTCGCCCTCCTGCTCGCCATTGCCGAGCTCGGCGAGGAGGACCTGCGCCGCGGGCTTGCCGGCCTCCAGGCCGCCGAGTTCCTCTACGAGACGAGCCTCTTCCCCGACCTCGAATACACCTTCAAGCACGCGCTGACCCACGAGGTCGCATACGGGAGCCTGCTCGGCGACCGCCGCCGCGCGTCCCACGCTCGGATCGTGGAGGCCATCGAGGCCGCCCATCCCGACCGGCTCGCCGAGCACGTCGAGCGGCTGGGCCACCACGCCTCCAGAGGCGAGGTGTGGGACAAGGCGGTGGCCTATCTGCGCCAGGCCGGCGCCAAGGCGGTCGGGCACTCAGCGTATCGCGAGGCGCTGACGTTCTTCGAGCAGGCGCTCGAAGCCCTCCGTCACCTCCCCGATAGTCGCCACACCCGCGAGCAGACCATCGATCTGCGGCTCGACATGCGTTTCCCGCTCTCGGCGTTCGGCGAGTTCCGGCGGATCCTGACCCTGCTGCGCGAGGCCGACGCCCTTGCCACGACGCTCGACGACTCCCATCGACTGGGACGGATCGCTGCCTGGATGTCCCAGTATTTCGACTACGCGGGTGACTACGAGCATGCCGTTGCGGCGGGCCAGCGGGCGCTTGCCCTGACGACTATCACCGGCGACGTCCGCACCCGGCTCGACGCGACCATAATGATCGCGGGGGCCTACTTCAGCCTGGGCGACTATCGGCGGGCCCTCGACTGTTACAGGGAGAACGTGACCTATCTGACCGGCGACTCTGCTCGTGAGCGCTTCGGTGGGCACAGCTTGCCTGCCGCCCTCAACCGGAGTTGGTTGGCCTGGTGCCTTGCCGAAGTGGGCGAGTTTGTCGAGGCGACCGCCTGGGGCGAGGAAGGCGTCCGGCTCGCCGAGACGGTCGATCAGCCCTGGAGCCTGGTCCTCGCCTGTGGCGGAGCTGGCCTGGCGTCCCTCCGCCACGGGGACCTGTCGAAAGCCATCCCCGTGCTCGAACGCGGCCTGCGCCTCTGGCAGTCCGCGCAGCTCCCCCTCTTTTTTCCGAGGCTGGCCTCGGCCTTAGGACTTGCGTATGCGCAGTCCGGACGGCTGGCCGAGGGCCTGCCGCTCCTGGAGCAGGCGGTGGAGCAGTCCGCCGCCATGCAGATCGTGTTCCTGCATACCCTCTGGCTCATCCATCTCAGTGAGGGCCATCGGCTGGCTGGCCGGCTGGACGAGGCCGCCCACGGTGCCATACGTGCGCTTGAGCTGGCGCGCGCTCACCAGGAACGAGGCCACCAGGTCTATGCTCTGCGCCTCCTCGGCGAGGTCGCAGCGCATCGCGAACCCCCGGAGATCGAGCCTGCCGAAACCCATTACCGCCAGGCCACGGCGCTCGCTGAAGAGCTGGGTATGCGCCCGCTCGTCGCCCACTGCCACCTCGGCCTCGGCAAGCTCTTCCGGCGTTCCGGCAAACGCGAGCAGGCCCGTGAGCACCTCACGACCGCAATCACGATGTACCGCGAGATGGATATGCGGTTCTGGCTGGAGCAGGCGGAGGCGGAGATGCGGGAGCTGGCATGAGAGTCGTTGCGCTCACCGCCATCCTCGGACTCAAATGGCCGACGCCATGACCGCTCCGCGCTTCCACGGCGACCCGCCCACCCACTTCGTTTCGCAGTTGCTCGAAGGCGCGGGAGTGCCGCATCTCTTCACCACGCGCAACTTCCCGGGCGTGACGGCCTTCAGAGACCCGTTCCCGCCTCTCGGTCCCGACGCCACGCCCTTGCTCGCCGAGTGCGGCCTCGCTGCGGAGCCTGCGGCCTTTCTCAAGCAGGTCCACGGCGCTGATGTCCTCCGCGCGACCGTGGGTGGCCTGGCGGGGAACGCCGACGCTCTCATCACTGACAGGCCGGGGCTGCCTATCGCGGTCTTTTCCGCCGACTGCGTGCCGATCCTGATCTACGACGCCGACGGGCGGCGGCTCGCGGTCGTCCACGCGGGCTGGCGCGGCACCGCCCAGTCGGTGGCGCGGGTGGCCGTCCTGGCGCTGGTGGAGGCGGGTGGCCGGCCCGAAGGCTTCCTGGCGGCCGTCGGACCGTCTATAGGGCCCTGCTGCTACGAGGTGGACAAGCCGGTGATCGCGCGGCTCGACGCGGCCTTTCCGGGGCGCTGGGGCGCCTGGGTCAGGTCGGTGGGCCTCGGCAAGTGGATGCTCGATCTCTGGGCCGCCAACGAGGAGCAGCTGCGAGGCGCAGGGCTTCGCGGCGACAGGATAGATAACCCCCGGCTCTGCACGGGCTGCCGCACCGACCTTTTCTACTCCTACCGGCGCGGCCACAAGGGACGGCTGGTCAGCGTTGCAGCCGTGCCTCTTACGCCCCCTCACCCTACCCTCTCCCCCGCTGGGGGAGAGGGAGCCGAGAGCAACCCTCTCCCATTTGGGAAGAAGGGAGCCGAGAACAACCCTCTCCCCTCTGAGGACAGGGAGCCGAGAACAACCCTCTCCCCTCTGGGGAGCGGGCCGGGTGAGGGAGCCGAGGAGAACCCTCTCCCCTCTGGGGAGCGGGCAGGGTGAGGGAGCCGAGGAGAACCCTCTCCCCTCTGGGGAGCGGGCCGGGTGAGGGGGCCGAGGAGAACCCTCTCCCCTCTGGGGAGAGGGCAGGGTGAGGGGGAGTGCTGCGTGCTAGAATCGGCCAACCGGACAGGCATTTATGCTCGACATACGGGGCAACTTGGAGAGGGTCCAGCAGGCGGTTGAGCGCGCGTGCCTGCGCGCCGGGCGCAAGGCCGGTGACGTGCTGGTGATCGCCGTGTCCAAGACTGTGGAGATCGAGCGGATCACGCTCGCGCTCGAGGCGGGAGTCAAGGCGCTCGGCGAGAACCGCGTGCAGGAGGCGAAGGAGAAGGTCGCGGCGCTCGGGCGGCCCGTGCCCTGGCACCTGATCGGATCGCTCCAGACCAACAAGGCCAAGGAAGCCGTCCACTGCTTCGACTGGATCCACTCGGTGGACCGCGAGGAGCTGGCCCGGGAGCTCGACCGCCGCGCTCACCAGGCTGAGCGCGTGGTGCGGGTGCTGGTGCAGGTGAACGTCGGCGAGGAGCCGCAGAAGGGCGGTGTGCAGCCCGCCGAGCTCAAGCGGCTGCTCGACGCCATGACGGGCTGTCGCAATCTCGACGTGCGCGGGCTCATGTGCATCCCGCCCGCGGCGGACAGCGCGGAGGCGGCGCGTGTCTGGTTCAAGCGGCTGCGCGAGCTGCGGGACGCGTCGGGCCTCGAGCACTGCTCCATGGGGATGAGCGGCGATTTCGAAGTGGCGATAGAGGAGGGGGCGACCATGGTGCGCGTGGGCACGGCGATCTTCGGCCCCCGCGCGCCGAGGGCGGCCGTCACGGAGGGCGGGGCGTGAGCATCAAGGGCAAGCGGGTCGCGTTCCTCGGCGCGGGCAACATGGGCGAGGCGCTGATCAAGGGCCTGACCCAGACGGGCCTCGTGCCCGCAGGCTCCATCACCGCCGCGGACCCCCGAGCGGATCACCTGGGACAGGTCGCGACGCGCTACGGGATCCGGGCCGTCACGGACAATTCCGCGCTCGTGAGCGGCGCCGACGTGATCATCCTGGCGGTCAAGCCGCAGATCATGGCCGCCGTCCTCAAGGAAGTCGCCTCCGCCGTCGACGAGGGCAAGCTCCTGATCTCGATCGCCGCGGGCGTGGCAACGCGCAAGCTCCGGGACCAGCTGGGCAAGCCCGCGCGCCTGATCCGGGTCATGCCGAACACCCCGGCCCTCGTGCTGGAAGGCGTCACGGCCATCGCGCGCGCCGAGGGCCTCCGTCCCGGTGACCTCGAGGCCGCGCAGGAGCTCTTCGCCGCCGTCGGCAAGGTCGTGGTGCTCGACGAGAGCGCCATGGACGCCGTCACGGGACTCTCCGGCTCCGGCCCGGCCTACGTCGCCATCGCGATCGAGGCGCTGGCTGACGGCGGGGTCAAGATGGGGCTCGACCGCGCCACGGCGACGCTGCTCGCGGCGCAGACCGTGCTCGGCTCCGCGCGCTTGATCCTCGAGACGGGCGTGCACCCCGCCCAGCTCAAGGACATGGTCTCTTCGCCGGGCGGCACCACCATCGCCGGCATCGCCGCGCTCGAGGACGGCGGGCTCCGCCGCGCCTTGATCCAGGCCGTCGAGCGCGCCACGCTGCGCTCGCGCGAGCTGGGGGCAGGGTAGCCGTGCTGTCGCTGCAGCCTGCCGATCTGATCATGGATGTGCTGAACATTTACACCTGGATCATCATCGCGGCGGCCGTCATCTCCTGGGTCACCCCGAACCCGTACAATCCCGTCGTCCGCCTGCTCCGCCGACTGACCGAGCCGGTGCTGGCGCCGATCCGCCGGCTCCTGCCGCCCTGGAAGACCTTTGGCCTCGACTTCTCGCCGATGATCGTCATCCTTCTGATCCAGTGGGTCGTCCCGGTGCTGCTCCGGGCGCTGATGAACTAGCCGCAAGAGGAGACACCGAACCGTGCGCATCACGCCCATGGACATCCGCCAGCAACAGTTCACCGTGAAGATGTTCCGCGGCTTCGACACCCAGGAGGTGGACACCTTCCTGGAGGACCTGGCGGAAGACTACGAGGCGCTCCTCAAGGAGAACTCGCTGCTCAAGGAGCAGCTGCAGGCGCTCGAGGAGCGCACGCGCGGCCTCGAGGAGCGCGAGAAGGTCCTGCAGGAGACCCTCGTCACGACCCAGCGGCTCGTCGAGGAGATGAAGGACCAGGCGCGCCGCGAGGCGTCCGTCATCATCCGCGAGGCGGAGGTCCAGGCCGACAGGATCATCGGCGCCTCGCGCTCCGCGGAGGGGAGCCTCCAGAGCGAGATCATCGCGCTCAAGCGGACCAGACGCCAGCTGGCGGAGGGGCTCCGCTCGACCGTGGAGATGTACCAGCGCCTGCTCGAGCAGGACCTCAAGGCCGTCGCCGCGGATGAGCCCGCGAAATCCTGAGGCCGTCCTGCTCCACGTGCGCGTCCAGCCCAAGGCCCGCGCGAACGCGGTCAAGGGCTGGCACGGGGCGGCGCTCCGCGTCAGCGTCACGGCCGCGCCGGAGGACGGCAAGGCCAACCGCGCGGTGATCGACCTCCTGGCCGAGACGTTCGACGTCGCCCCCTCGTCCATCAACCTCGTGCGCGGCGCCGCGTCGCGCGACAAGTGGTTCCGCCTGCCCCAGGGCGTGAAGATCCCGGGATGATCGCGCCGATCCGCTGGGAGCGGCACCGCCTCCTGCTCCTCGACCAACGTCTCCTTCCCGTCGAGGAGCGCATGCGCGAGTACACCCGCTGGCGGGATGTCGCCGACGCCATCCGCACCCTCGTCGTCCGCGGTGCGCCGGCGATCGGCTGCGCCGCGGCCTTCGGCGTGGTGCTGGCCGCCCGCCAGAGCGCCGCGCCCGACGGCGACGGGCTCGTGGCCGAACTCGAGGAGGCGATCAAGGGGCTCGCGGCCACGCGGCCCACCGCGGTCAACCTCTTCTGGGCGCTCGACCGCATGCGGGGCGTCGCCGAGGCGCACCGCGCGCTCCCGGTGCCCGCGTTGAGAGAGCGCCTTCTCGGCGAGGCGCAGGCCATCCTCGACGAGGACCTGGCGGGCAACAAGGCGCTCGGCGCCCACGGCGCGGCGCTCGTGCCGGAGCGGGCCCGCATCCTCACCCACTGCAACGCGGGCGCGCTGGCGACGGCCGGGTTCGGGACGGCGCTGGGCGTGATCCGCGCGGCTCACGAGCAAGGGCGCGTCGCCCTCGTGTGGGTGGACGAGACGCGGCCGGTGATGCAGGGCTCGCGGCTCACCGCCTGGGAGATGGTCAAGGAGGGCATTCCGCATCGGCTGATCTCGGACGTGGCGGCGGGCTTCGTCATGAAGCAGGGCGAGGTGGACCTCGTCATCGTGGGCGCGGACCGCATCGCCGCGAACGGCGACACGGCCAACAAGATCGGGACCTACTCGGTCGCGGTGCTGGCCAGCCACCACGGCATCCCGTTCTACGTCGCGGCGCCGTTGTCCACCATCGACCCGTCGATCCCGTCGGGAGCGGCCATCCAGATCGAGGAGCGCGGCGGCGACGAGGTCCGCCGCATCGGCGGCTGTCAGACGGCGCCCGCCGAGACGCCCGTCTACAACCCCGCGTTCGACGTGACGCCGGCCGAGCTCATCGCCGGCATCATCACCGAGCGGGGAGTCTTCCGCTTCCCGTACTCCTTTACGTAGGGCCGTGTCCGGCAACCGGCACCCGGAAGCCGCCCGGCGCTACCACGACGCCACCGCGCATTCGCCGCAGTCCGTCCGCGCAGGCTCCCGCGGGCTCGACTGGGACACCAAGCCCGAGCCGTTCAAGATCTACCCCGGCCTGCCGGTCGTCGGCCTGCCTCGCGACTTCCCCGTGCCGGCTCTCGATGCGCTGGCGGCCATGTCGACCGAGCCTGCCGGCGCGACCCCGCTCGACCTCGAGCGCCTCGCCGCGCTGCTCTTCTTCTCTGCCGGCGTCACCAAGCGCACGAGCTATCCGGGCGGCGGCGCCATGTACTTCCGCGCGGCGCCGTCAACCGGGGCGCTCTATCAGACGGAGGTCTATGTGGTCGCGGGCGACGTGGCGAGGCTCGAGCCCGGGGTCTACCATTTCTCGCCCGGCGACTTCGCGCTGCGGCGCCTGCGCGAGGGAGATTTCCGCGGCGCGCTCGCCATCGCCGCTGCCGACGACGACCTGGCCTCGCGTCCCGCGACCCTGATCCTCTCCGCCATCTACTGGCGCAACACCTGGAAGTACCAGGCGCGGGGCTACCGTCACCTCTTCTGGGACTCGGGCAGCATGCTGTCCAACCTGCTCGCCGCCGCGACGGCGCTCGACCTGCCCGCGCGCGCGATCACCGGGTTCGTGGACCTCGAGGTCAACGGGCTGCTCGCTCTCGACGCGGAGAAGGAAGGCGCGCTCCTGCTGGCGCCCGTGGGCGGGCAGGGGAGGCCCGCTCCCGTGTCTCCCGTCATCGCGGCGATCACGCCCGCGGTGATCCCGCTGGGGTCCTCCGAGGTGGACTATCCGCTGCTTCGCGATGCGTATGAGAACTCGTCGCTCGACGGCGAGAGCGAGGTGCAGGCCTGGCGGGAGGCGTCGTGGCAGCGGCGGTCCCCGGCGGGCGCCCTCGTGGCGCTGCCCACGCCGCGCCCGTCGGCGGGCCGCGCGCTCGCCGAGACCATCATGGCGCGCGGCTCCACGCGCCAGTTCTCCGGCGAGGCGATCGGCGCAGGCGAGCTCTCGATGGCCCTGTGGCATGCCACGCGGGGCTGGCCCGCCGATGCGCCCTGGGACCTCGTGGATCTCTACCTGACCGTGCACGCGGTGGACGGGATAGAGCCCGGCGCCTACGCCTACCGTCCCGAGTCCCACGCGCTGGAGCTGATCAAGCGGGGCGATTTCCGTGAGCGGTCGGCGTTCCTCTGCCTCGAGCAGTCGTTGGGCGGCATGTCGAGCGCGACGGTCTTCTTCCTCGCGGACCTCGACGCGCTCCTCGACGAGTACGGCAACCGCGGCTATCGCCTGGCCAACCTCGAAGCGGGACTGCTCGGAGGGCGCCTCTACCTGGCCGCCTACGCCCTGCGCTTCGGCGCGACCGGCCTGACGTTCTACGACCGCGACGTCGTGGACTTCTTCTCTCCCCACGCCGAGGGCAAGGACGCCATCTTCGTCACGGCCCTCGGCCGCTCGGTCAAGGGCCCCGCGCAATCGCCGGCGCCTTTGCAGATCAAGCGGTGAGACGGCGCGCGTTCAGTTCTGGGTCACGTCGGCGGGTTTGACGCGTCCGGCGACGGTGAAGTCGCCGCCGCGAGGCGTCAGGACGATCATCTCGCCCTCGGCGGGGTAGAGGCCCGTCAGCGCCGTGATGTTCACCTGGTGGGTGACGAGGATGAGCGTCCCGCCGCGGTGACGGCTGACCAGGTTGCGCACCGCGCCCGTCTGGCCGGGCTCGCGGTCGCGGTTGCGGAAGAAGGAGTTGAGCGGGAGCCACGGGTTCGCCATGCCGAAGGCCAGCGTGGCGTGTCGAGGCAGCGGCACCAGACGCCCGAGCGTACGTCGTCCACCGCGATGCCGCGCGCCCTGAAGGCGTTGCCGATGCGTCTGGCGTCGTCGCGTCCCGAGGGGGAGAGATTGCGCTGGGTGCTGCAGTCCTCGGGACGCATGGTGTCCGGGTCGCCGGCCGTCCCGTCCGTGGATGCATGGCGCATGATCACGACCTGGCCGCCTGACTTGAGAAGAGCCCACAGCGCCTCGCTGGCGTCGGCCTGGGCGGGAAGCGCCAGGAGCGCCAGGGCGAGGACCCCTGCGCGAGGGAGCATCACGCGGGAATCGGACGCACCTCGACGCGCGCGTCGTAGGCGGACTGGCCGCCCGGGATCCGCGGGTCGAGGCCGTCGCTGGCCTCGGGCCCGAGACACGCCTCGCCGCTCGTCAGCGTGTTGAGCCCCGGCCAGCCGTCGCGCGCCCACACCACGCCCGGCAGGACGTCCTCGGTCACGCGGGCGACGGCCTCGAAGCGGCCGCGCTGATTCACGAGCTCGATCCGGCTCCCGACGGTGATGCCGCGGGGCAGGGCGTCGGCGGGATGAATCCAGACCTCCGCGTGAGGCTCAGCCCGGGCAAGCATCGGCAGGGCGCGGCCGTTGTCGTAGAAAGAATGGAAGGCCGTCAGGACGCGACCCTGGCGGAACTCGAGCGGGAAGCCGGCTGAATCCGGCTCGGGCGGCGTGTAGTCGGGGAGAGGAGGAAGGCCGAGGGACTTCGCGCGCTCGGAGTAGAACTCGACCTTGCCCGATGGGGTCGCGTAGCCGCCCTCGCGGTACGGCACATGCGAGAGCTTGCTCCTCTCCGCCATGCCGCCCAGCTCTCTCAGCCGCGCCACGGTCAGCGCCCCGTCCTGCTGAGGGGCCAGCAGCGCGTCCATATACTCCTCGAGCGAGTCCCAGGGGAAGAAGTCGTTGATGGACAGTCGCTCGGCCAGCTCCCTCAGCACGGCAATCAGGGGCCGGCACGCCCCGGCGGGGTCGAGCGCCCTATCCATTAAGTACAGGTGGGTGGCGGTCTCCTTGATCCCCAGGTCCTCCAGCCAAACTGTCCCGGGCAGGACGATGTCCGCCACGCGCCTGATCGTGTCGTTGGCGAAGATGTCGTAGGCCACGATCAGGCCCACGCGCTCGAGGTCCCGCTCGATCGCGCCCGCGTCAGAGAACGAGTTGAGCATGTCGGTTCCGGCCGTGAGGAGCACGTCGAGCCGGCCCTCGCGGATGCACTGCGCGATCGAGGCCATGTGGCTCGGCACCCAGGGGCCCGCGGGGCGGCGGTCGAGGGCCGTCAGATCGGCGAAGTGATCTCCCGTGGGGAACGATCGATGGCGCGGACCGAAGCCGCCTCCCGCCATGCCCAGCTGGCCCGTGAGCGCGGGCAGGGTGGCGATGGCGCGTCCGGGCTGCCAGCCGTGCCGGTGCTTGTACATGCTGGCGCCGCCCACGATGATCATGGCCGGCTTGCTCGCCGCGTACTCGCGCGCGAGCCGTCTGATGTCTTCCGCCGCGAGCCCCGTTTCCGCCGCGGCCCATTCGGGAGTGAAGCGCTCGAGGTGCTTCGCATACGCCTCGTAGCCCACCGTCTGCCGCGAGATGAAGTCGCGGGCCACGAGCCCCTCGGCGACGATGACGTGGGCCATCGCCAGCGCGAGCGCGGCGTCGGTGCCTGGGCGGATGAGCCACGTCTCGTCCGCGTGGCGCGAGGCCTCGGCCCGCCTCACGTCGATGGCGATGACGCGCGCCCCCCGCCGCCGCGCCTCGATGAGATGCGGCGCGGTGGTCGGATGGCTCGCGAGGTTCGCGCCCCAGAGGATGACCTGGCGCGAGTGCGCGGCCATGTCCTCCTTCGTGTTGGCCTCGATGACGCCCGTGAGCGCCAGCCCGTAGGCGCCCATGGCCCAGCAGACGATGGCCGGGTTCCAGACCTGCATGCCGCCCAGGTGACCGAAGCGCATGATGAGCGGCCGGTTGATGCCGGTGACGTGGGCGCCGTGGCCGAACCAGAAGCCGACACGCTCGCGCCTGGACGCGTCGATGGCGGAGATGATGCGCTCGAGCGCCTCGTCCCATGAGACGGGCCGCCAGCGGTCCTCGCCGCGCCTGCCGTCGCGCACGAGCGGCTGGGTCAGCCTGAGCCCGTTGTGGGGGATCTCGGCTGCGGCTCTCCCGCGGATGCAGAGGAAGCCCCGGCTGTCCGGATTGTCCTGGTCGCCCTTGACGCCCAGCAGCCGGCCCTTCTCTGACACCTCCACCAGCATCCCGCAGAAGGTCGGATGGCAGTTCATGGGGCACATGGTGCGGACGGTCCGAGGCGGCATAGCGGAAATCATACCTCTCCGTTGCCTCGGGCGCGCGCCTTCTGCTAGTGTGGGAACAGCGCACACACCACGCCAGCGCACTACTGACGAAGAGGAGCGGCGAATGAAGAAGTACCAGCTGATGGCGCCGGGCCCGACGCCCGTCCCGCCTCATGTCCTGCTGGCCATGGCCCAGCCGATCATCCATCACCGGACGCCCGAGTACGAGGCGCTCTCCGTCGAGGTGCGCGCGGGGCTCAAGCGGCTCTTCCAGACCTCCCACGACGTCATCGCCATGGCCTCCTCGGGCACGGGCGCCATGGAGGCCGCGGTGGCGAACACGCTGTCGGCCGGGGACACGGTGCTGGTCCTCAAGGCGGGCAAGTTCGGCGAGCGCTTCCTGGAGCTTTGCGCGGCCTACGGCGTCAAGACGATCGCGCTCGAGGCGCCCTTCGGCAACACCGTGCCCGCCGCGCGCTTCGCGCAGGCGCTCACGGAGCACCCGGGAGTCCGGGCCGTGCTGATGCAGCACAGCGAGTCGTCCACCGCCGTGCTCCACGACGTCAAGGGTATGGCCGCCGTGACGCGCGGCACGGACAAGATCCTGATCGTGGACGCCGTGTCCTCGCTCGGCATTGCCGATCTCCAGATGGACGCCTGGGGGGTGGACATCGTGGTCTCGGGCTCGCAGAAGGGGTTGATGCTGCCGCCGGGCCTTTCCTTCTGCGCCGTGTCAGAGAAGGCCTGGGGCCACATCAAGGCATCGCGGCTGCCCAAGTACTACTTCGATCTCCAGGCTGAAAAGAAGTGGATGGACAAGAACGAGCCGCGCTTCACGCCGGCCGTCAGCATCATGGTCGGGCTGCGTGAAGTCCTGCGCATGATCGACGCCGAGGGTTTGGCCCAGGTCTTCCAGCGCCACGAACGTCTGGCCCGGGCCACGCGCTCGGGTGTCGAAGCGCTCGGTCTCGAGCTCTTCGCCAAGGCGAACCCGAGCCCTGCGCTCACGGCCGTGGTCTCGCCCAAGGGCATCGACAGCGAGAAGATCCTGGCGACCTATTCGACGTCCCACAACATCACCATCGCGGGCGGGCAGGGGGAGATGAAGGGCCAGGTCTTCCGCCTCGGCCACATGGGCTACGTCAGCGACTTCGACGTGCTGACGGCGCTGGCCGCCCTCGAGCAGGTGCTCCACGAGCTCGGCCATCCCGTGGACTTCGGCGCGTCGCTCGGGGCCGCCCAGAAGGTTTTCGTCGAGCGGGGGTAGCCGCGGTTCAAGGCCCTACGCTGCCTTCCGCCTGGTGTATTACTTCTGAGACTCTGGGACGGCCACTTCAGATCCTATACAGTACCGGGACTATGGCTATTCCCGATTCCGGCGTCGGCCGCGAATTGCCGCGCCCTGTCCTTCAGGCGATGCTGGTCTCCGATCAGGCAATTCGAGAGGCCGAGACGAACAAGGTAAGTCTCGTAGGCATCTTCGATCAGATTCGCGGCGCCGAGTTTCCGCTCGCCTGGGCTCGGCCGACGGCCGTGTACGCTCGGGTCACAGACGCGGAGGGCCACTACCAGATCCGGCTGGAGCTGGTTCGCCTGGAAGACGAGCTATCCGTTGGGCGCGTGGACGTCGAAATGACGGTCGGAGACCGCATGGGCTTCAGCGAGTTGATCTTCAATCTTGACCGCCTCATCTTCGAGCGCCCAGGGCGCTATGAGTTCCGGCTCTTTGCGGGCGATCGGTATGTTGGCGGCGTGGTCTTCACTGTGATACAGATGGATGAGCGGTAAGGAGGTTCACATGAACGACAAACGCGTAGCGTCCTCCTCGAATAAGGCGTCCCGAGTTGAGGTGATGAAGAAGCCGTTCATGCTTCCAAAGCCGGTTCCGGCGACCCCCAAGAAGTAGTCCGGAACCACCCTCCTTGCCATTTGCGGAATTGTCGCCCTCCGGGGGTAAGATACTGGCTTGGCCATGTCACTGAGACTCCTGCTCCTACGTCACGGGGAAACGGCCTGGAACCGGGAACGCCGGTACCAGGGCTGGACGGATACCCCTCTATCCGCGGAAGGCCTCATCCAGGCCGAAGCCGCCGCCCGCGAGCTCAAGGAGCATACCTTCGCCGCCGTCTACGCGAGCCCGCTCCGGCGCGCGCGCGACACGGCCGCGGCGATCGCGGCGCCCCACGGCCTCGAGGTCGAGACGGACCCGGCCTTCAAGGAGCTGGGCTTCGGCCAGTGGGAAGGCCTGACGCTCGACGAGGCGCGGGCGCGCGACGCGGCCCTCTACGAGGGCTGGGCCAAGACGCCGCACCTGGTCTCGCCGCCCGGCGGTGAGAGCCTCGTCCAGGCGCGCGAGCGCATACTTGGCGGCCTCGAGCGGCTGCGCGCCGGGCATCCCGATGCGGTCGTCTGTCTCGTCGCCCACGGCATCCCCGTGCGCATCCTGATCCTGGAAGTGCTCGGGCTCGGGCTCGAGCGCATCTGGTCGCTGCACTCGGCGCCGACGGGCATCTCGGAGCTCGAGTTCCGCGACGACTGGACGGCGCTGCACCGCATGAACACCCTCGTCCACCTCGACGCCGTCCCGGCGGGCCGGTAAGAGCGGGGACGCATGGTGGACTTTCGAGCCGACACTCGTCTGCCGCGCCGCAGGCGCGGACCGGGGGGAGGCGAGGGCTGAGATGGACCGCAGGATCCAGCAGACCCAACTGCCCAAGGGCGCCAAGATCTACCTGCCCGACGAGGCCGCGCAGAAGCGGCGCGTCGAGACCGAGCTGCTCGGCGTCTTCCGCAAGTGGGGCTACCGGGACATCGTCACGTCCGCGTACGAGTACTTCGACGTGCTCGCCCAGGGAACGGACCAGGAGCTCCAGGAGCGGATGTTCAAGATGGTGGACCGCGAGAGCGGCCGGCTCCTGGCCCTGCGCGCCGACGTGACGCCGCAGATCGCGCGCATCGTCGCCACGCGGATGCGCGAGGAGCCCAAGCCGCTGCGCCTGGCCTACCTGACCAACGTCTTCCGCTACGACGAGCCGCACGTCGGGCGCTACCGCGAGTTCTACCAGGCGGGCGCGGAGCTGGTCGGCCTGCCCAACCCCGAGGGCGACGCCGAGCTGATCGCCATGGCGGTGGAAGGCCTCCGCGCGCTCGGGCTCGAACGATTCCAGCTGGATGTTGGACAAGCGGATTTCTTCCGCGGCATCCTGGAAGACCTAGGCGCCGACGAGGCCACGGCGCGCGAGCTGCGCTCGGCCCTCGGCCGGAAGGACGTCTCCGCGCTGGAGCGCATCGTGGCGGGGCTGGGCGCACCCGCGGCCGTGGGTGAGCTCCTGCTGGCGCTGCCGGACCTCTACGGCCGTGGCGACGTCCTCGAGCGCGCCGAGCGCCTCGTCAAGAACCCGCGCTCAGAGGCGGCGCTCGCCAACCTGGCGGAGGTGTACCGGCTGCTCACCGTTTACGGCCTCGCCGACGCGGTGCTGCTCGATCTGGGCGAGGTCAGCGGCTTCGACTACTACTCGGGCGTGCACTTCGAGGCCTACGTCTCCGGGCTCGGGGCGCCGCTGGCGGGCGGCGGCCGCTACGATCACATGCTGGCGCGCTTCGGCTACGACTGCCCCGCCACGGGCTTCGCCTTCGAGGTGGGCCGCGTGCTGCTGGCGATCGAGAACCAGGGCGCGGCCGCGCCGGTACCGGGTCCGGACTTCTTCATCATCGACTTCACGGCCGACAAGGTCCGCGCGTTGGCTCTGTCGCGGCGCTTAAGGGACCTCGGAGCGGCAGTGGCGAGGGACATTTTGAGCCGCGGGCTCGACGCGTCGCTCGCCTACGCGCGGCAGCAGCGCGCCCGGTGGGCGCTCGTGATCGGCGAGCCGGGAGCGGACGCCGAGCAGGTGCGGGTGATCCCGCTGGACGGCAAGGGCGGCGAGCGGCGCGCGGCGGCCGCCGAGATCCTGGCCGACCCCGCCCGCCATTTTCCGGACATGGGAGGTACGCGTCATGCCTAACATCGTGATCGTCGGAGCCCAGTGGGGCGACGAGGGCAAGGGCAAGGTGGTGGACGTGATCACGCCGCACTTCGACGTGGTCGTGCGCTACCAGGGCGGCAACAACGCTGGCCACACCGTGGTCGTGGGGCGCGAGAAGTTCGTGCTCCAGACCATTCCCTCGGGCATCCTCCACCCCGGCCGCCGCAACATCATCGGCTGCGGCGTGGTGGTCAACCCGGCTTCTCTCATCGACGAGATGGAGTCGCTGGTCCAGCGCGGCGTCTCGCTCGACGGCAACCTCTACATCTCGAAGAACGCGCACGTGGTCATGCCGTACCACCCGGCCCTCGACCGCGCCAGCGAGTCCAAGGCCGGCAAGCACCGGATCGGCACGACAGGCAAGGGCGTGGGCCCGGCGTACGCCGACAAGACCGGGCGCGTCGGCATCCGGATGGCCGACCTCCTCGACGAGCGGCTCTTCCGCGAAAAACTCGAGTACAACGTCAAGCAGAAGAACCGTCTGCTCCGCGAGATCTACGACGCCGAGAGCTTCACCGTCGAGGGCATCCTCGGCCCCTACCTCCGGTACGCGGGGTGGCTCGCGCCCTATATCACGGACACGGCGCTCCTGCTCCACCGCTGGATGGAGGCCGGCTCCTCCGTGCTCTTCGAGGGCGCGCAGGGGACCATGCTCGACATCGACCACGGCACGTACCCCTTCATCACGTCGTCGAGCACGACGGCGGGGGGCGCGTGCACGGGCTCGGGCGTGCCGCCGACCAAGATCGACGGCGTCATCGGCATCTCCAAGGCCTACTGCACGCGCGTGGGCGACGGCCCCTTCCCGACAGAGCTCCGAGGCCCCATCGCCGATCTCCTGCGCACGCGCGGCAAGGAGTTCGGATCGGTCACGGGCCGGCCGCGCCGCTGCGGGTGGGTGGACGCCATCGGGCTCCGCTACGCGGCCCGCATCAACGGGCTCGACACGCTCGCCATCACCAAGCTCGACGTGCTCGACACCTGCGAGACGATCAAGATCTGCGTCGGCTACAACTACGATGACGAGGTGCTGACGGATTTCCCCGAGGAGGAGCGCATCTGGCACGAGGCGGAGCCCGTGTACGAAGAGCTCTCGGGGTGGAAGACCTCGACCGCGGGGTTGCGCGACTACGAGGACCTGCCGACCAAGGCCCGCGAGTACCTGGCGCGGCTGTCCGAGCTCTGCGGCGTGGGCATCTCGCTCGTCTCGACGGGCCCCGTGCGCGACGAGACCATCCTGGTCAACGACTCGACGCTCGCCCGCTGGATCCCGGGCCTCCGTTCCTCCCTGCCGCCCCACTAGGCTGTCGGTGTATCCAATCGGCGACACACGCGCCCAGTTTTGACATACGTACGTCGCCTGCGTATGCTGTGAACGTCATGATTCCGAGGGAAGCTATTCGTCGGAACCGCAGCCGCGTCATCGTTGAAACGGTGAAGCACGTCGTCCACGAGCGCGACGGCACTCAGATCAAGCGACTTCTCAAAGAAGGTGCCCAAGAGCGTGCGGCACGGGACTTGGCTCTGGCCAAGGAGTGGTTCAGCGTGGACGAGCAGGCATGGCAAAGGCGGCGGAGGTAAGGAGGCCGCGGAGAGGCGACGTCTACCTGGTCAACTTCGACCCGACGATCGGGGCCGAGGTGAAGAAGACCCGCCCTGCTGTAGTGATCCAGAACGACATCGGGAATCGTTGGAGCCCGATCACGATTGTCGCGGCGATGACATCCAGGTTTGAGGACCCACTTATCCGACGGAGGTCCTGGTGAGAGCGTCGGAAGGGGGGCTCGCGGTCGATTCCGTCGTGCTCTTGAATCAGCTCCGCTCGGTAGACAAAGCGCGGCTGGTCCGTCGTCTCGGGGCCTTGAAGGCCCAGACGGTGAGGGAGGTCGACCGCGCCCTCCTCCTGAGTCTCGGTCTGGTGACGGTGTGAAGAAGGATCGCGTGAGCCGTTAGCTCAGTTGGTAGAGCACCTGACTTTTAATCAGGGGGTCGGTGGTTCGATCCCACCACGGCTCACCATTCACTTCGTCCGTCCCGTGGTGGGAATCTCTGGCCAGCGGAAGGAGGCGTGCATGAAGCCGAACAAGCTGATGGCGACGGCCGCCAAGGGCGTCAAGGACTCAAGCGGGCTCTACGAGGTCGAGCGGCGTGCGCGGCACGCAGAGCGGCCGGGCTTCCGGATCTCGGAGCTCCAGATCGGCCCGAAGCAGCAGGTGCCGTGGCACTACCACACCACGGTCCAGGACACCTTCTACGTCCTCGAAGGCAGGCTCCGGCTCTTCCTGCGCGACCCGAAGGAGGAGATCAGGCTCGGCCCGGGGGAGACCTACGCGGTCCGCCCCGGCCGGCCGCATCTCGTGACCAACGGCGGCGACACCTCAGCGACCTTTCTCGTGCTCCAGGGCATCGGCGAGTACGATTACGTCCCGCTGACCTGATCCGCCGGCCGTTCCGGCCTCGAATCCCGCGTCCGCCAGCTCCAACTTGTCATCCCCAACGGGCTCTGCTACTCTCGACTTCGGTTTCGCAATGTGTCACAGAGGTTTAGACCCCGTCGTCTAGCCTGGCCCAGGACGCGACCCTTTCAAGGTCGAGACCGCGGGTTCAAATCCCGCCGGGGTCACCATCTGATTCAAAGGGGGCGTATGGAGCCTCAGGGTTTCCGCGACCTGGTCGGGCGGATCATGATCGATCCGGATTTCCTCGGCGAGCTCGTGCGTGACCCTGCGGCGGCCCTGGCCGAGTTCACGCTGTCGGCCGATGAGCGCAGCACCGTGCTCCAGGCCGTGGGGCGGGCAGGCGAGGCGCCGAGCCCCGAGCGCCTCCGGGCCGTCAAGGCAGTGATGATGAAGCGCTGGGCGATGTAGGGCGGGTACGACCCTGGCCAAGCCGGCCGACATCGCCTTTCTCCGCCAGGTCGACCTCCTCCGCGACCTGGAAGAAGCGCAGCTCGTCGCACTCTGGCCGCGCCTCCGCGAGCGCCGGCTCCGCAAGGGCGAGGTGCTGTTCCGCGAGGGCGACCCCGGAGAGGAGATGTTCTTCATCCGCTCGGGCGCCATCCTGGTCTCCAAGAAAGTCAGCGGGCGCGTCGAGCAGATACTGAGCCGGCTCGAGTCCGGAGCGATCTTCGGCGAGATGACCGTCTTCGGCGACGAGCCCAAGCGCACGGCCACGATTCAGGCCGACGTGGAGACCTCCCTGCTTGCCCTCGACCGCGAGAGCATCAACAACTTCATCAGGGACAATCCGCGGGATGCCGCCCACTTCTTCCAGGAGATGGCCCGCGTGCTGATCCGCCGGCTCGTGCAGTCGAGCGACCTCGTGCGAGAGGTGACGCGCTGGGGCCTCGAGGCGACGGGGCTCGACGCCGAGCGCAAATCCGGGGGGCCGCCCAAGTGAGCGAGCCCGTCCCCAGCACGCAGACGGGCGCCCCGGGCACTCAGCAGCGGCGCCCGCCGGCCAAGCTCAACCTCCTCGTCCGATCGGAGGACGGGGAGAGCTTCGAGATCCGGGAGATCACGAGTCCGGCCGCCTACCTTCAGCTCCGCCCGCAGCGCCTCCCCGACGCGCAGTGGGAGCTGGCGCAGCTGCCCTCGGGCGTCCCGGGCACCAAGCGCTACGTCCTCAAGAGCCGCCGCACCGAGAACTACCTCGCGCTCGACGACGAGGAGCGCTTCCTCTGGGAGCAGATGAATGGCCGCGCGAGCATGCAGGACATCGCCGTCGCCTACGTCATGCGCTACGGTTCGTTCGACTTCGAGAAGATCCCCCAGCTCATCAGCAAGCTCCTGCAGGCCGATCTGCTGACGCTGCGCCCGATGAACACCCTGCGGGACATCCTCGAGCGCAACAAGCGGAACCCGGCGGCGCGCGCGATGGTGGCGACGATCCACGCCATCGAAAAGCTCAACGTCTCGAGCCGGCGGTGGAACGATCTCTTCGAGCGGATCCACCGCTGGGGCGGTTGGCTCATCTTTACTCCGGCGGCGGTGATCGGGCTCGCCGTGCTGACGGCCTTCGGCACCCGCGCGCTCTTCCGCCTCTGGGCGGATTTGGGCGCAATCAGCTCGGCGCTGGAGCACCACGCCATTGTGGCGATCATCGCGCTGAAGCTGGCGTTCTTCTTGACGGTGGCGCTCCACCAGCTCGTGCACGCGCTGGCCTGCGCCCACTACGGCCGCCGCGTCAAGGAAGTGGGCTTCATCGTCCACCACATGGTCGTGCCGACGTTCTATGCGGACGTCACCGACCTCTTCATGGCCTCGCGCCGCGCGCGCGTCATCAACGCGCTGACGGGGCCCACGGTGCACCTCGTGCTCGGCATGCTCGGCGTGCTCTGGGCCGACCTGCTCAGCCCCGGGCTGCTCCAGGCCGGCGTCGCCGCCTCGGCCGTGCTCCAGCTGCAGTCCTTCCTCATCTGCATCTACCCGTTCTCGTTCCTCGAGATGGACGGCTACCACGTCCTCGAGGACGCGGTCAGCATGCCGCGCCTCTCCCAGGAGTCCTCGCACTTCGTGCGCGGCACCCTCTGGAAGCGGCTTGCGACCGGGCGGGGGTTCAGCCGGCAGGAGATCGTCTACCTCTCCTACTTCGCGCTGTCGCTGCTCTCCGTCGTCGGCTTCGTCGGCCTCAACGCCTGGCTGATTTTCTCCGCAAGACACGCGTAACCTTGCAGGCTGCTTAGCCCCTCGCAGGCTGCTCAGAAAGGTCCAGATGCGAGGCGGCGCCCGACGGCCGCACGCGAGGCGTACGAATTGTCTCAGCCCTCGCCTCGGGGCTCCGCCCCTCAGCTCGAACGGCCACGAGCGTGCGGCCGAGGGTGCCAACGAAGCAGATGGGCCTTTATCAGCAGCCTGCGCGGGTGAGGAGGGCGATCAGGCGCCCCACCGATTCGTCGAGCGCCTCGGATTCCTCCGCGGCCGCCTCGACCCGCCGCGCCTGCTCTTGCTGCGGCAGTGATTCCAGGAGCGCCTGGGCACGGCCGCGCATCTCAGGCCCCAGGAGCCGCGCCACCTCGAGTACGAACCGGAGCGCCTGTTCCGCGCGCTCCCGCCCCGGCGCGGCGCTCCCGAGCGAGGCGGCCATAGCCTCGCGGAGCCGCGCGCTCAGCCTGATGCGCTTGTCCCATGCCCGCACGAGATCGCCCGGCACCGCGCCCCATTCGAGCGCAGTGTGGCTGAGCACTTCCCTGATCGCGGGACCCAAAGCCGGAGCGCTCTCGCGCGCGATCAGGTCGCCCAGCGCCGAATTCCACACCGGGGGGAGGGGTGCCGGAGGCACCTCCCGGGCGCTCGCCGCCGGCGCCTCGTGGATCTCGCCCGAGCGGTCGAGGACGAGCCGGTCCTCGAGCGGACCTCCCAGCGCCCAGAGCGAGCAAACGACGCGCTCGCCGTCGTCGCGGATCACCCGTGCTTCCCGCCGCGCGATGCCCTGCCACTCCGGCCGGTAGAACGTGACGCCGTCGGCGACCACCTTGTCGATGTCCTGGCGCAGCTGGACTGTCGCCCACGCCGCGACACGGTGGCTCTCGTAGGGCGCCGGCAGCCAGTCGAGCCCTCCGTCGGCAAGGAAGCGCTCGAGCGGCAGCGCCTGGCCCGGGTCGTAGCGGAAGCACTCGAGCAGCGTCGTGAAGAGCTGCTCGGAGGGGAAGGGGCCGCGGTAGCGCACGCGCGCGACGCCCTGGTCCTTCATCAGGGACGCAACCAGGTTCAGCACCGCGCTGCCCGCCCCCGGCGGCAGGCGCCGCGGCTCGGCCAGCGGCGGAATGTGGTCGAGCGCCGCCCAGTCGAGCGACCGAAAGACGGTCAGCGGCTCGACGGGGCGCCAGGGTTCATCCCCCCAGGTTTCCTCTCTATGGAGAAGCCATATGCGATCCGAGCGGCCCCAGGCCGGGTGCTCGATGGCGCCGGGCTCCACGCCGATCCACCGGCCGTCCGCCGCGCGGCAGCGCGCCCAGTCGAGCGCGCCGTCGGGGTCATAGCGGCAAGCGGTGATCAAGTGACCGTGGCGGTCGAACTGGACGAGCCGGCGGCGCGGGGGCCCGGCCTCGTAGCCCACGACCGTGCCCCAGCGCTCGACTCGCACGGGCGGATCCGAGCCGGTGAGCGCGGCGGCGAGGGCCTCGATGCGCCGCGGGTCGAGCGAGGCGATCTCGGGGCGCTCGAGCCACTCGCGCAGGCGGGGCAGGGCGCTCGGGTCCATGGACCCGATGATGATACAATCCGCGCGTGCGCGTCTCCCTGATCGTCGCGAGTCTTCTCTGCGCCGCCTGCACGGTCGGGGGCGCGCCGTCCAACCAGCCCTTCGCCGACATCCCGGTGCCGGCCGGCTGGCGGGCCTACACGCGCGACTCCGTGGTCATCCAGTCGCCCAAGGTCACGGCGGGCAAGCTTGTCTATTTCGCCGAGTCGCCGGTGGACGCCACGCTGGATCAGGCGCGCGCGCTTCTCCGCGGCGCGGGCTGGACGGAAACGAAGAGCGAGCGCTTCGTCAACGCCAACAAGTTCGCGGTCGTCTGGGCGGATTTCGCCAAGGGCCAGGACTACTGCCGGATCACGGTCACGGAGGGCTCAGGCATGCAGCAGGTGGACATCACCGTGGCCCGGCTCAACGCCCCTCGCTGATGGCCGCCCCCTGATGGCCACCCAAGATCTCTGCTGGCTTCCCGCGCTCGAACTGGCCGCGCTCGTCCGCCGGAAGAAGGTCTCTCCGGTCGAGGTGACGGATGCCGCCCTCGCGCAGATCGAACGCGTGAACCCGACGCTCAACGCCTACTGCGCCGTCACGGCGGAGGAAGCCTGCGACGCCGCCCAGGCGGCCGAGGTGGCGGTGATGACCGGCGAGGAGCTGGGCCCGCTCCACGGCGTGCCGGTTTCGGTCAAGGACCTGGTCTTCACGCGCCGCGTGCCGACGACGGGCGGCTCGCGCCTCTTCGCCGACCACGTGCCGGAGGAGGACGCGGTCGCCGTCGAGCGGCTCAAGGGCGCCGGCGCCATCATCCTCGGCAAGACCAACACGCCCGAGTTCGGCCACAAGGGCGTCACCGACAACCCGCTCTTCGGCATCACGCGCAACCCGTGGAACCCCGCGCTGACCCCGGGTGGATCCAGCGGCGGCGCGGGGGCGGCCGTGGCGGCGGGCATGGGTCCGCTGGCGCTGGGCACCGACGGCGGCGGCTCGATTCGCATCCCGGCCTCCTTCTGCGGGATCTACGGGCTCAAGCCCTCCTTCGGCCGCGTGCCCCACGGGCCGGGCTTCCCCGGCTGGCAGCACGTCTCGGTGACGGGGCCGATGACACGCACCGTGCGTGACGCCGCGCTCATGCTCGACGCGCTCGCGGGGCCGGATGACCGCGACCGGTGGTCGCTCCCCGCCGACGGCGGGCCGCCGTTCCTCGCGGCCTGCGAGGGCGGGCTCGAGGGGTGGAGCGTCGGCTGGTCGGCGGATCTGGGCTACGCGCGCGTGGATCCCGAAGTCGCGGAGCTCTGCGGCGCGGCGGCCGAGCTGTTCGAAGGGCTGGGCTGCCACGTCGAGGTGGTGACGCCGAGCTGGGAGAACCCCGAGGAGATCTTCCGGACGTTGAGCGCCGCCGAGAGCTACGCGGCCTGGAGGGAGCGGCTCGAGGACAGCGCCGACCAGCTCGACCCGAGCTTCGTCGCGGTGCTCAAGTACGGGCACACGATCACGATCGACCAGTACATGGACGCCGCCCGCCGGCGGAAGGAGCTCTGGACCGACGTCCAGCGCTTCCTCGCCCGCTTCGATCTGCTGATCACGCCGACCGTGGCGGTGCCGCCGTTCCCTGTCGCGCGCCCGTCCGTCACGGAGATCAACGGCGAGCCCGTCTCGCGGCTCGGCTGGATCGCGTTCACCTTCCCGTTCAACCTGACGGGCCAGCCCGCGGCGACCGTGCCCGTGGGCATGACGGCGGGCGGACTGCCCGTGGGGCTCCAGATAGTCGGCCGGCGCTTCGCCGAGCGCACCGTGCTCGCGGCCTCGGCAGCCTTCGAGGCGGCGCAGCCGTGGGCTGCGCGGCGGCCATCCGCCGGGTGAGCCTTGCCCAAGGTCGCGCGGATCATTGATAGGGCCGCCGTCGCGCGGTGTAGAGTACACGCGTAGACTGACACGAAGGCGATGGGGTTCGCCTGAAACCGCCCGGCCGTGGCCGGGCTGATGACCCCTACCGGTGGGCGCCGGTAGGGGTCTTTGCTTTTCTATTCCGAGCGCTGAGGGCGAGAGGAGAGGTGCTTGGACAACACGTGGTTCCTCGCGGCCCTGTGGACCGGGCTGGCGCTCGTCGCCACGCTGCTGGCCATCTGGTTCAGGGTCTCGACGGCGCTCTCCGAGATCGTGGTCGGCACGGTGGCGCAGCTCATCGTCGTCGTCCTCATCGGCGGCACGGGGCTCGGCGCCCAGACGCCATGGATCGGCTTCCTCGCGGGGACCGGCGCGATCGTCCTCACCTTCCTGGCGGGCGCCGAGATCGACCCGGCCGTCTTCCGCGTCAAGTGGAAGGAGGCGACCGTCGTCGGTCTCGTGAGCTTTATCGCCCCGTTTCTTGGCTCGGCCGCCGTCGCCTACTACCTTCTCGGCTGGGCACCGATGGCCGCCTGGCTTGCAGGGGTGGCGCTCTCGACGACGTCGGTCGCGGTGGTCTACGCGGTCATGCTCGAGCTCGGCTTCAACACGACGGACTACGGCAAGGTCATCCTCGCCGCCTGTTTCATCACTGACCTTGGAACCGTGATCGCCCTCGGCATCATCTTCGCGCCGTTCACGGTGCGCACCCTGGTTTTCGTCGCCCTGTCGCTGGCGATCTTCGTGGTCCTGCCGTTCGTGACCCCGGGGGTCTTCCGCCGATACGGGGGCCGGGTGTCGGAGTTCGAGACGAAGTTCCTCCTGCTGGCGCTCTTCGCGATGGGGGGCCTCGCGCTCTGGGCGGACAGCGAGCCGGTGCTGCCCGCGTACATCATCGGCATGGTCCTGGCCGGGACCGTCGGCAAGGACCATGCCCTGATCCGGCGGTTGCGCACGCTGACCTTCGGGCTCCTGACGCCCTTCTACTTCCTCCGCGCCGGGTCCCTCGTGTCCGTGCCCGCGCTCGTCGCCGCCCCCGGCACCCTCGTCGTGCTCTTCTTCGCCAAGATGGTGAGCAAGCTCGCGGGAGTGTTTCCCTCGGTACGGATCTTCGGCCATCGGGAGGGGGCCGACGTCTACTACACGCTCATGATGTCCACGGGCCTCACCTTCGGAACCATCTCCGCCCTCTTCGGGCTCAGCCACGGGGTCATCACGCCGGCCCAGTACTCGCAACTGGTCGCGGCCGTCATCGGCAGCGCCGTGATCCCGACCATGATCGCCAATGCCTGGTTCATGCCGCGGCATCTGCTCCCGAACCCCGCGGAGATTGGGGAGCCGGCGGGCGCCGCGGCCCGGCCCTCGGGCGCGCCAACGTCTTGAGACAGGAGGACGCCATGTTCAGGAAGATCCTCGTCGCGTACGACGGCTCGGAGGGCGCCAAGGCCGCCCTCAGGATCGGGATCGGACTCGCGAAGAGCCTCGGCACCGAGCTCCGGAGCATTTCGGTCGAGGAGCATCTGCCCCACTACGCCGCTACCATCGGTGAGGTCCAGGACGCCAAGGAGCGCGTGGACGAGTACTTCCGTGTGCTGACGAAAGACGCGCGGGACCAAGCCGCGCTCGCGGGCGTCGAGCTCCAGACGGCGATCCGGCAGGGGCACGAGGTCGAGATCATCGTCAACTACGCCAAGGAGGGGGGCTTCGATCTCCTCTTGGCGGGCTATCACGGTCACAGCCGCATCTTCGAGCGCGTCATGGGCAGCACGGCCCAGAGCATCATCCGCCTCTCGCCCTGCTCCGTGCTCCTGGCGAAGTAGGCGACGCGTCCCGCGCCCCTGCGCCGTCCGGCTAGCGCTGAATCGTCTTCTCCGAGCGCATCTGCTGGTCGCGGTACTGCTGGAGGACTTGGTCGTAGCGCCGCAGCATGTCCTCGCGCTTGGCGTCCAGCCTGAGCCGCTCGACGAGCATTCCAGCGAAAAATGCCATCGCGACGATGGTGAGCACCGCCAGCCCCCGCAGCACGCGGTGTGAGCGCGTCGCCCCCGATCCAAGCATCGCCCGTATAATACCAAGCATGTCGCGCGCCCGTCTCTTCCTCGACCGTGTGGCCCGCCGCATCGGCGGCCCGCGCGTGCTCGCGCTTCCGCTGCTGCGCTGGCTGGCGGTCATGGCGGGGCTCGTCTGGATCCTGCTCGCGCCGCCCGCGCACGAAGGCTGGCACGCGGTGCACAGCGCCATGCTCGGCTTCTTTCTCTACAGCGTGGCGATCACGGGCGCCCTCTGGCGCTGGCCCGGCCGCATGCTCCGGCTCAACCTGCTGGTCCTGGCAACCGACCTCGCGTTCGCGCTCCTCCTGATCCGGCTCACCGGCGGGGCCCCGAGCACGCTCTTCCTGGCGCTGCTCCTGATCGCGGGGCTGCAGTCCTACTACTACGGAATGGTGCGGGGGGTCGCCGTCGCCATGGCGGCAGCCGCGGCGTACGTCGCGGTGGTCTGGCCGACCATCACGGAGGCCGAGTGGTCCAACATCGCCGTCCGGCTCGCGGTCCTGCTCGGCACGGCCGTGGGAGTCGGGGTCCTGGGCCAGATCGAAGAGCGCGAGCGCCTCGAGGTGGTGGCGCTCACCACTGCTGCGAGGCAGCGCGAGCGCTTCATCCAGAGCGTAGTCGAGAGCCTGCGCGAGGGCGTGGTGGTGCTCGACCGCGCGGGCGGGATCGTCGCGTTCAACCGAGCGATGGAGGCGCAGACGGGGCTTGCCGCCCGGGACGTGGCGGGCCGCCCGTTCTTCGACGTCTTCCCGGCGTACCGTCGCAAGGTGCTCCGGGCGCCGCTCGAGCAGCTGCTGCGCGGCGAGACCGAGGGGTTCACGCTGGAGGCCGTCGAGCACGAGCGCATGGGGGGAGGGCGCGCGGTGGAAAACCTCAAGGGCAGCCTCCTGCGCCAGCACGGCGAGCCGGCGGGCCTGGTGCTCCTCGTTCAGGACATCACCGAGCAGGTGGCGCTCGAGCGGGGCGCCCGGCAGTCTGAGAAGCTCGCGGCGCTCGGGACGATGGCGGCGGGCCTGGCGCACGAGCTCAACAACCCCATCGGGGTCATCTCCTCGCGCATCGAGATCATGCTGCTCGACGCCGAGGCGCAGCCCGTGTACGGCCGGCTCGCCGAGGACCTGCGCGTGCTCCACCGCCACGCCCAGCGCGTCGCGCGCATCGCCCAGGGCCTCCTGTCCTTCAGCCGCCAGTCCTCCGGGCTCCACGGCCCCGTGGACCTCAACCACCTCGTCGAGGAGACGCTCCTCCTGGTCGAGCGGCCCATCGGCAAGCAGGGCGTGACGGTGACGCGGCGGCTCGCGCCCGATCTGCCGCCGCTCTGGGGCGACGGCAACACGCTCCAGCAAGTCGTCCTCAACCTGTTGACCAACGCGCGGGACGCCGTCGACGGAGGAGGCGAGATCACCGTCGAGACCTCCCGCGCAGCCGGCGAGCCGGACGCCGTGCGCCTTGTCGTGCGTGACACGGGCCCCGGCATCCCGCCCGAGGCCCTGCCGCGGATCTTCGACCCGTTCTTCACCACCAAGGCCGAGGGCACGGGCCTGGGGCTCTCCATCTCCTACGGCATCGTGCGCGATCACCACGGCACGGTGGATGTCGAGTCGCGCCCGGGAGAGGGCACCACCTTCACCTTGACCTTCCCCGTCTCGGGCGCGCGGGCCGCCGTCGGGGGGCAGCCGTGAGCGCGACGCGCGTGCTGATCGTGGACGACGAGCCCGACATGCTCGAGAACTGCGCGCGCATCCTGGGTCGCGTCGGATACCAGTGCTTCACCACGACGGAGCCGGGCAAGGCCCTGACGCTGCTCGAAGAGGAGCGGCCGGACCTGCTCATCACGGACCTGAAGATGCCGGGCATGGACGGCATGGCGCTGCTCAAGCGCGCGCACGAGCTCGACCCGACGCTGCCCGTCATCGTCATCACGGCCTTCGCCACGATCGAGTCGGCCGTGGCCGCGGTGAAGGAAGGCGCCACCGACTACCTGCCCAAGAACTTCTCCGTGGAGCATCTCCGCGTCGCGGTCGAACGGGCACTCCGCCAGCGGAACCTCCAGGTGGAGAACAAGAATCTCCGCGACCAGCTGCAGGAGGCCTTCGGCCTCGAGAGCATCATCGGCCGCAGCGAGTCCATGGCGCGCGTCTTCGACCTTGTCAAGAAGGCGGCGCGGTCCGAGGCGAACATCCTCGTGCTGGGCGAGTCCGGCACCGGAAAGGAGCTGGTCGCCCGCGCCATCCACGCCAACAGCCCGCGGGCGGCGCAGCCCTTCGTCCCTGTCGACTGCGCCTCGCTGCCGGAGCACCTGCTGGAGTCCGAGCTCTTCGGCCACGAGAAGGGCGCCTTCACCGGCGCGGTGCGCAGCAAGCCGGGCCTCATGGAGGTCGCCCACCGCGGCACGCTGTTCCTCGACGAGATCGCCGAGATGCCCGTGGGGCTTCAGGTGAAGCTGCTGCGCGCGCTGCAGGAGCGCCAGATCCGGCGCGTGGGCGGGACGGCGCTCGTGGACGTGGACGTGCGCGTGGTCTCGGCGACCAACCGCGACCTCCGTGAGGCGACCGTCAAGGGGCAGTTCCGCGAGGAGCTCTACTACCGCGTCAACGTCATCGCGATCCAGCTGCCGCCGCTGCGCGACCGGGCGGGGGACGTGCGTCTGCTCGCCCACGCGTTCTTGAAGCGCTACGGGCAAGGGCGCATCCGCGGCATCGACGACGACGCCATGGCCGTGTTCGAGCGCTACCGCTGGCCGGGCAATGTGCGGGAGCTGCAGAACGTCATCGAGCGCGCCTGCGCGCTGGCCGACGGCGAGACGGTGACGCGGCGGGACCTGCCCGACCAGGTGCTCGGTACGGGCGCGGCCGCGCCGGCCGCGCCGGGGGCGCCCGCCGCCTCGCCCGACACGGCCGCCGACCTGCCGCTCAAGGACGCCAAGGAGCGTTGGATGGCGGTGCTCGAGGCGTCGTACCTGCGCGAGCTCCTCGAGCGGCACGACGGCAACATCTCGGCGGCGGCCAAGGCCGCGGGCATCGACCGCAAGACCTTCCACCGCCTGGTGAACAAGCATCAGCTGAGATAGGCTCTCTGGCGCGACTGTGGATTGCCTGCCAGGATCCGCGGTATACGGGAGGTACCGATGCGCTTGGCCCGACTCCCCGCCGCTCTGCTTCTTCCCGCGCTCCTTGCCGCCGGCTGCGCGGGCGCCCGGCCCGTGGCACCCGCGCCCGCGGCGGCCCTCGCGGAGCCCACCCAGACGGAGCGGAGCGCCTGCCTCGATAGCGCCGCCGGCTCGGTGAGCCTCAAGCCGCTGGGGCAGGCGGCTGGTCTCGGGCTGATGAGCGGCCTCTGGCTGGCGGCGCAGGGCGCGGTCGATGGGGTGTGGTGGGGGGTACTCGCCGGCGGGAGAGCCGGCGATGGCGCGTGGATAGGCGCGGCCGTCGGGGCGGGGCTCGGGCTCACGATAGGCTTGGTGGCGGGCGCCGTGGAAGGGGTGAAGGCGCACCGGACCTATGTCGGAGCCTATGAGAGGTGTCTCTCGGAACAGACGGCCTCCCTCGCCAAGCCGTATCCAAGTCCGGACATTGACGAGGTGAAGCCCGCGCCCTAGCCTGCCGGGGCATGAAGCCCCACCTCGCGGCCCTGTGCCTCGCTCTGGCGCTCGCTTCTCCCGCCGAGGCGGGCGATCCCGTGGTCGTCGTCCAGGAGACGCGCACCCCCGTCGTCAGCAAGAAGCACCGCTCGTTCCAGCACGTGGTCCTCCTGAAGAACGTCTCCCCGTACCCCGTGCGCGGGCTCCGCGTCACGGTCGAGTTCTACGACTTCTTCGGCAAGCTCCTGTTGGTGCGCACCGGCACGCCGGTTCCCGCCTCGCTCGGTCCCGGCGACACCGCCACGCTGTCGCTCTCGACCCCGACCCTCGAAGCCGCCCGACAGACCCGCTACCGCGTCCAGTACGCGGGTGGCCCTCCGCGGCACGCCCGGCCGAGACCCAGGCGAGGCGGGCGTGACCCAGCGGGGAGGGGACGACCCATCCCGCTCGAGCGTGCTCCCGCCTAAAGCGCCGTTTTCCTTTGCCTCCCCCGGTGGCACCCCGGTTGCACCCTCTCGATGGCGCAGAGGCCCCGCAACGACAGGGCCGAGAGGAGGCAGACATGAAGACCGAGAGGATCCTCGTTCCGCTGGACGGATCGGCGCTGGCTGAGGCCGCCATCGAGGCCGCCATCGACCTGGGGCGTGGCACGCCGTCCAAGCTGATCCTGCTTCGCGCCGCCGAGGCGCATACGCTGCCCGGCGCCGATCCCACGGACGAGCAGGTCGCCGTGGTCCGCGAAGCGGAGCAGTATCTCGCGGCCGTCGCCGACCGTCTGGCGAAGCGCGGAGTCAAGGACGTGGACACGGGCGTCTGGTACGGGCCCGCGGCCGCCGCCGTCATCGAAGCCGCCAAGCTCAAGAAGGCGGACCTGATCGTCATGAGCACCCACGGCCGGAGCGGCCTGGGGCGCCTGATCCTCGGCAGCGTCACCGAGTCGGTGCTGCGCGGCACGACGACGCCCATCTGCGTCGTGCGGGCGCCCGGGGCGCCGATCGCGGCGCCCAAGGGTGCCGCGACGCCCCAGGAGAAGAAGGAGGTTTCCCGTGTATAGGCGGGCGGTCGTGGCGCTCGATGGATCGCCCGTGGCCGAGGCGATCATCCCCTTCATTCTCGAGATCGCGGGCCCGCTCGACATGGAGGTGGTGCTGGTGCGGGTCAACCGGCCCGTCGCGCCCGAGGTGATCGAGGGCTCGCGCCACGTGATAGTGGAGGACCCGGAAACGAGCCGCGTGGACGCCGAGGAGTACCTGGCGCCGCTGGCCGTCGAGCTGAGGAAGAAGGGCGTGCGCGTGCGCACCCAGGTACGCCGCGGCCAGCCCGCCGAGGAGATCGTGCTGGCGGCCCGCGAGACCGGCGCCGACCTGGTCGCGATGACGACGCACGGGCGGAGCGGCCTCGGGCGCCTGCTGTTCGGCTCAGTGGCCGAGGCCGTGCTGCGCGAGAGCCGCCTGCCGGTCTTCCTGATGCGCGTGACCGAAGCGCAGGTGGCGGCCCGCGCCACCCAGGTGGCTGTGCGGTGAACGCGCTGGCCACCGAGACCCCGCCGCTGTCCATCGCAGGGATCCGGCGACGTCTGCGGGCGCCTGTCGTCGGCCGCCAGCTCTACCTCTGCGGCCAGGTGGAGTCCACGAACGCCACGCTCAGCCGGTTGGCGCGCTCGGGAGCGCCCGAGGGCACGGTGGTGCTCGCCGAGTCGCAGACCGCGGGGCGGGGGCGGCTCGGGCAGCCGTGGTTCTCGCCGCCCGGCGTCAACCTCTATGCTTCCGTGCTCTTCCGCGGATCGCTCGCCATCAAGGAGGCGCCTCTCTTCTCCTTCATCGGCGGGCTGGCGCTGGCCGATGCCGTGCGGGAGGCGGGCGCGATCCCGGCAATCAAGTGGCCGAACGACGTGCTCGTGGACGGCCGGAAGGTGGGGGGCTCGCTCATCGAGTGTGGGGCGCGCGGAGACGAGGTCGAGTACCTGGTCCTCGGTGTCGGTGCCAACCTCAATGTGGATCTCGACGCGCTGACCGAGGCCCTCGGGCCCGCGGCGGGCGGAGCGACGTCACTTCGCGCCGCGACCGGTCGAGAGGTGGACCGCGATGCGTTCGCCGCCTCCTATCTCAACGCCCTCGATGCCTGGGCGAGCTGCTACCGCGGCGAGGGGCCGTCGGCCGTCCTCGAGGCCTGGTGTGAGCGCGACATCCTCACGGGCCGCCGGGTCGAGATCCGCGGCGCCGGCTCCCGCTTCATCGGTCGGGTCGCCGGTGTGGACCCATGCGGCCGGCTCGTCGTGCAGGACGCCCTTGGCGAGCGCCGCACAGTGTCCACGGAGGAGATCTGTGTCTGTGATTGAGTCACGAACCCCAAAGGGAGGCCGTTCATGAGCCGACTGCGCCGCATTCTCCACCCGTCCGATTTCTCTCGCGCCTCCGGCGCCGCCTTTGCGCGGGCCGTCGCCATGGGCAAGGCGGACCACGCCCAGCTGTTGCTCGTCCACGTGCTGGCGCCGCCGGTTCCGATCGCGGGGGAGGGGTACATCTCGCCCAAGGTCTACGACGACCTCGAGGCATCGGCCCGCAAGTACGGGCAGAAGCACTTGGGCGCGCTCCAGGCCAAGGCGCGCAAGGCCGGCGTCAAGGCGGTCACGCTCCTCCTCGACGGCGTGGCGCACGACCAGATCGCGCGGGCGGCCAAGTCGAAGAAGGCCGACCTGATCGTCATCGGCACCCACGGCCGCACGGGCTTGGCCAAGTTCTTCCTGGGCAGCGTTGCCTCGCGCGTGGTCGCCGCGGCGCCCTGCCCCGTGCTGACCGTGCGCGGCAAGTAAGCTACATGGCCGACGCGGGCCCGATCGGGCAGGATGCGCTGGCGAGCTACCTGGAACGGGTCTGCGGCGGCCCGGTCGAGCTGTTGGCGCTCCGATCGCTGGGCGATACCGGCGCCGCCACCGATCCCAAGGGCCTGGGGTACGGCGTGCCCTTCGAGGTCGAGTGCGTGGCGGGCGGGCGGCTTCGGTCCTTTGTCGTATCGCGCACGCGACCCGTGCAGGGGTTCGGCCACGACTACCCGGCCGACCGCGCGTGGCAGGCGATCTACGCGCACGGCGCGTACAATACGTTTCCCCGCCACGTGCGAAGCGTGGACGTGGGCTTCGTCCGCGAGTCGGGCGAGCTCGTCTCGGCAGGCGAAGCAGTCGAGTACTTCCAGCTGGTAGAAAAGGCGCCGGGGGCGCTGTACTGGCTGGACCTCGATCGCATGCTGGCGGGGCCCGCGCGGGATCTCGATTACGAGCGCGCCCGGGCCCTCGGCCGGTTCCTCGCCGAGGCGCACGCCGCCAAGCGCGACGAGCCCACGCTGTACCAGCGGCGCATCCGCGAGCTGGTGGGCCACGGCGAGTGCCTGATGGGCATCCTCGACAGCTACCCGCACCCCTATACCCTCCTGCCGCCGGCCGACTGCGAGGCCCTCGAGCGCGCGGCCGTCACGTGGCGCTGGCAGCTCCGCGGGCGGGCGCACCGGCTCTCGCGCGTCCACGGCGACTTTCATCCCTGGAACCTCCTCTTCGAGACGGGGACGGAGTTCGCCGTCCTCGACCGGAGCCGGGGCGAGTGGGGCGAGCCCGCCGACGATGTTTCTGCGCTCGGCATCAACTATCTCTTCTTCGGTCTCAGGAAGGGCGGCGTCGCGGAGGTGGCCGAGCCCTTCTCCGGCCTCTTCCGCGCCTTCTTGGACGCGTACCTCGCCGAGAGCGGAGACCGGGAGCTCCTCGAGGTGCTTCCGCCGTTCTTCATGTTCAGGGCGCTCGTCATCGCGCATCCGCGCTGGTACCCGACGCTGACGGACGCGACGCGGCGGGCGCTTCTCGACTTCGCGCGCGCCATGGCGGGGACGGCGGCCTTCGATCCCTGCAACCTGCCGTCCTGCCTCGGAGGCACGGCGTGAGCTGGGCGATCTGGATCACGGGCCCGCCGGGCAGCGGCAAGTCGTCCGTCGCGCGCGCCGCCGCCGCGCTCCTCCGCTCCCGTGGGGAGCCGGTGACGGTGCTCGAGCTCGACGCCATCCGGAAGAAGATCACGCCGGCCCCGCAGTACACGGACGCCGAGCGCGACCTCGTGTACCGCGCGCTCGGCTACATGGCGGCGACCCTCGTCGAGGCCGGCGTGCCGGTGATCGTGGACGCGACGGCCCATCGCCGCGCCTGGCGCGACGCGGCGCGCGCGGCCATCCCGCGCTTCGCGGAGGTGCAGCTCTCCTGCCCGCTCGACGTCTGCCGCGAGCGCGAGCGCACGCGCCCGCGGGGCCACGCGCCGGCGGGCATCTACGCCCGCGCGGGGCGGCCCGGCGCGACGGTGCCGGGCGTGGACGTGCCCTACGAGCCCGCGCTGGCGGCCGACCTGACCATCGACACCACGGTGGACGACGTAGCGACCGCGGCCGCCAAGGTTGCCGCGCTCGCCGGTTGCCTCGCCGCCTCGGGCGCGTGCGCATCGAGGGCGTCGTGAGCTGGGCGATCTGGATCACCGGCAGGCCGGGCAGCGGCAAGACCACGCTGGCTGTTCATGTAGCGGAGGCCGTCCAGGCATGGCCCGTGACCCTCAGGGTCCTCGACCTGGCCGACGCCCGGACTCTGGCCTATACCGCCAAGCTTCTGACCGACGCCGGCGTGGCCGTGGTCGTGGACGCGACCGCGGCGCGCCGAGCATGGTGGGATGCGGCGCACGAGTGGATCGAGCATTTCGCCGAAGTCCAGCTCGTCTGCCCGCCCGAAGTCTGCTTCGAGCGCGAGCAGGCCGCCCGCTGGCGCGTGGGCGGCGCGCGCGGCTCCGCCGCCGTGGAGGCGGCCCCCGACATCGCGCTCGATTACGAGGAGTCGCTCCACCCCGAGCTCCAGCTTCACACCCACGCCCCGGACTTCCGGAGCACCGTCGAGGACGTGCTGCTCCTGGCCCGCCGGCACCATCGCGCGGCGGCCGCGACCGTCACCCAAGCCGGGAGGAACGTTCCATGAAGGTACGCGAGCTGATGACCGGCTCCCCGATCACGGTCGGCCCCGACACCCCCGTGTTCGACGCGCGGCAGACCATGCTGAAGGAGCGGATCCGCCACCTGCTGGTGACCGAAGGCACCCGGCTGGTCGGCATCGTCACCGACCGGGACATCCGCCTCAACCTGCCGTCGCAGGCCACGAGCCTCTCGGTGTGGGAGGTCAACTACCTCCTGGCCAAGCTGACGGTGAGCAAGGTCATGACCAGGAGCGTGATCATCACCGGGCCCGACCAGGACGCCGCCGACGCGGCGCGCCTCCTGCTCGAGCACAAGATCGGCGCGCTCCCGGTGCTCGAGGGCGAACACCTCGTCGGCATCGTCACCGAGACGGACATCCTGCGCGCCTTCGCGCGGAGCCAGCACTAGGGCCCCGGGAGTCGACGTGAACCGCATCCTGGTTGTCGAGGACGAGGCCGACCTCGCGGTTACCTATGACCGCCTGCTGCGCCGCCAGGGCTACCGCGTGGTGACGGCCGCCTCGCGCGCCGAGGGGCTCAAGGCCATCGAGTCGGCGCCGCCGGCTCTCGTCATCGCCGATCTGCGGTTGCCGGACGGCGACGGGCTCGACATCATCCGGGCGGCGCGGGCGCGCGACCCGAAGGTCCCCGTCATCGTCGTCACCGCGTTCGCCTCGCGGGCCGCCAGGGATGCGGCCCTGGCCTTGGGCGCCTCGGCTTTTCTCGCCAAGCCCTTTCCCGCGTCCGCGCTGCTGCAGCTCGTTCACGACGAGCTCGAGCGCTCCACCCGCTGAAGCCGGAAGGAGGAAGCCGCCATGCCATCCGACTCCCTGACACTCACCGACAACCGCACGGGCAAGACGTACGAGCTCCCGATCACCAACGGCGCCATCCGCGCCATGGACCTCCGCCAGGTCCGCACGGGGCCGGAGGACTTCGGGCTCCTCTCCTACGATCCGGCCTTCATGAACACCGCGTCGACGATCAGCCGCATCACGGAGATCGACGGCGACCGCGGCATCCTGCGCTATCGCGGCTATCCCATCGAGGAGCTGGCGGAGCGCTCCAACTACCTCGAGGTCGCCTACCTCGTGCTCCACGGCGAGCTGCCGACGCTCACCGAGATGGACCAGTGGATCTACGACATCACCCACCACACCTGGGTCCACGAGAACCTCAAGAAGCTCATGGAAGGGTTCCACTACGACGCCCACGCGATGGGCATGCTGGTGTCGGGGGTGGCGGCTCTCTCGACCTTCTACCCCGAGGCGAAGAATGGCGGCGACCCGGCGACGCGGCGGCTGCAGGTCGTCCGCCTGATCGCCAAGATGCCGACCCTCGCGGCCTTCGCCTACCGCCACAGCCTGGGCCTGCCGTACAACTACCCGGACAACGAGCTGTCCTACACGGGCAACTTCCTCAACATGCTGTTCAAGGCGACGGAGGCCAAGTACCAGCCGAACGCCACGCTGGAGCGGGCGCTCGAGGTGCTGTTCATCCTGCACGCCGACCACGAGCAGAACTGCTCGACGAACGCCGTGCGCGCCGTTGGCTCCTCGCAGGTCGACCCCTACTGCGCCCTCGCGGCGGGCGTCGCCGCGCTCTACGGTCCGCTGCACGGGGGCGCCAGCGAGGAGGTGCTGCGGATGCTGGCCGAGATCGGCTCGACCGACCGCATCCCCGCCTTCATCAAGGGCGTCAAGGACGGCGAGGCCAAGCTCATGGGGTTCGGCCACCGCGTGTACAAGAACTACGACCCTCGGGCGAGGATCATCAAACGGATGGCCGACGAGGTCTTCGAGGTCACGCGCCCGAGCCCGCTCCTGCCCGTGGCGCTGGAGCTCGAGCGGATCGCCCTCGAGGACGACTACTTCGTGTCCCGCAAGCTCTACCCCAACGTCGACTTCTACTCGGGGCTGATCTACCAGGCGATGGGCTTTCCAGTCGAGATGTTCCCGGTGCTCTTCGCCATCGCGCGGACCAGCGGCTGGTTGGCCCAGTGGCAGGAGCTGCGGGCGGACCCCGAGCAGAAGATCGCCCGGCCGCGCCAGCTCTACCTGGGATCCGGGCAGCGCGCGTACCGCGAGATCGGCAGGCGCGAGGAGGCGCCGGGGGGCCGGGGATGAACGCGAGCCTGCGCTTCGACAGGGCGCCCCGGCGCATCTACTGGGAAGTGACGCGGGCGTGTGACCTGGCCTGCCGCCACTGCCGCGCCGAAGCCGCGCCCGAGCGCGACCCGGCCGAGCTGGACGCGGCGGAGGGGCTCCGGCTCATCGCGGAGCTCGCGGGCTTCGGCGCGCCGCTGCCCCACCTGATCCTCACGGGCGGCGACCCGCTGAAGCGCGCCGACCTGTTCGCCCTCATCGCCGCGGCGCGGGGGACCGGCTTCGGCGTATCGGTGGCGCCCAGCGCCACACCGCTGCTGACCGCCGACGTCATCGCGCGGCTCAAGGCGGCCGGCGTGGAGGCCGTTTCGCTGAGCCTCGACGGCTCGCACGCGGCCCGCCACGACGCCCTGCGCGGGATAGACGGCTGCTTCGATCGGACCCTCGTCGCGGCGCGGGCCTGCGTCGCGGTGGGGCTGCCCTTCCAGGTCAACACGCTCGTGAGCGAAGAGACGCTCGACGACCTCCCGGCGATCCACCGGCTGGCGACCGATCTGGGCGCCGCGCGCTGGAGCCTCTTCTTCCTCGTCGCGGTCGGGCGCGGCACCATGCTCAAGCCCATCACGGCCGAGGCCTGCGAGCGGCTCTTCGAGCAGCTGCTCGATCTGGGCGGCAACGGGGGCGACGCCAAAAACACCAATGGGGGCCCCATCATCACGACGACCGAGGCGCCCCACTTCCGGCGCGTCGTCCTCGAGCGCGCACGGCGCGCCGGGCGCGGCGAGGCGGCGCGGCCGCGGGGCCCCATGGGCCACGGCGCGGGCATCCGCGACGGCAACGGCATCATGTTCATCTCCCACACGGGCGAGGTGCATCCCTCCGGATTCTTCCCGCTGTCGGCGGGCGACACCCGGACGGCGGACCCGGTCGCCCTCTACCGTGACTCCGACCTCTTCCGGACGCTGCGGCGCCCCGAGCTCTTGACCGGGCGCTGCGGGCGCTGCGAGTACGCCGAGCCCTGCGGCGGCTCCCGCGCCCGGGCCTTCGCCGCAACCGGCGATCCCATGGCCGAGGACCCTCTATGTCTCTACCAGCCCGCCCCCCGTCTGCAGACCGCGTAGGCGCGGTCGCCGCGCCGGCCGCGGCCCCGTACCCGGGGCTCAGGACCACGGCCGACGGCTCGGAGGCGGTGGTCTGGGTGGAGACGCACATCACCCAGGGCGCCTGCGCCTACCCAATCACGCCCTCTACCAACATGGGCGTGGGCTACCAGACGGCGCAGGCCCGCGGACAGAAGAACCTCTGGGGCGAGCCGCTCTTCTTCGTCGAGCTCGAGAGCGAGCACTCCTCGGCCTCGACCTGCGAGGGTTTCGCCGCCGCCGGCGGCCGAGTAACCAACTTCACGTCGGGGCAGGGGCTCGTCCTGATGAAGGAGGTGCTCTACACCATCGCCGGCAAGCGCCTGCCCGCCGTCTTCCACGTGGGCGCGCGGGCCTTGACCTCGCAGGCCCTGAACGTCCACTGCGGCCACGACGACGTCATGGCGGTCACCGACTGCGGCTGGGGCATGGCCTTCGCCAAGAACGCCCAGGACGCGGCCGACCTGGCCCTGATACTGCGCCGCGCGGCCGAGGAGGGCGAGACGCCCTTCCTGTGCGTACAGGACGGCTTTCTCACTACCCACACGGTGGAGAACGTCCGGCTGCCCGAGCCTGAGCTCATGGCCGAGTTCGTGGGCGACCCCTACGCGCCGACGCGGCTCCGGAACCTCATGAACCCCGAGCGGCCGATCATGTCGGGCGTCGTCCAGAACCAGGATGCCTACATGAAGGGCAAGATCGCGCAGCGGTACTTCACGGACCGGCTGCCGGGGATCCTGCAGGCTTCCATGGCGCGCTACGGCGAGCTGACGGGGCGATCTCGCGGGCTCGTCGAGCCGTACCGGCTCGAGGACGCCGAGTACGCGCTGGTCGGCATGGGCAGCCTCGTCGAGACGGCCATGGCGACGGCCGACTGGCTGCGCGACAGGCGGGGTCTCCGCGTGGGTGTGCTGGGCGTTACCGTCTTCAGGCCGTTCCCCGCGCGGGAGATCGTCGCCGCGCTCCGCGGCGTGCGCGCGGCCGCCGTGATCGAGCGCATGGACAATCCGCTCGCGGCCGGCAACCCGCTCGCCACCGAGATCAAGGCCGCCTTCGCCGACGCGGCCGCGGGCGACGGCGGCGCAATCCGGATCCCGATCATCCACGGCGCGTCGGCGGGGCTCGGCAGCCGCGACGTGAGGCCGGGGGACCTCGTGGCCGCGGTGGGCGAGATCGCGAAGGGCGGCAGGCGGAGCTTCGTGCTCGGCATCCCGCACGAGGCGGCCGTGCCGCGGATCGAGGACCCCGACGTGCGGCCTCCGGGCGCCTTCTCGATGCGCGGGCACTCGGTGGGGGGCTTCGGCTCGGTCGCGACCAACCGCGTGATCGCCACCCTCCTGGGCGATCTCCCCTTCGAGCTGTGGGTGCAGGCCTATCCGCTCTACGGATCGGAGAAGAAGGGGCTGCCGACGACCTACTACCTGACCGTGGCCGAGGAGCGGATCCGCACCCACTCCGAGCTGGCACAAGTGGACTTCGTGCCGCTCAACGACATCAACGCGTTCAAGCTCGGCGATCCGCTCGCCGGGATCGCCGCCGGCGGCACGGTGTTCGTCCAGAGCGCGGAGACCGACCCGGCTCGGATCTGGGCGCAGATGTCCGATGCGGCGAAGTCGGCGATCCGGGACAAGGGACTGCGGCTGCTCGCGCTCGACACGGTGAAGATCGCCCGGGAGACGAGCACGAACCCGGCCCTGCGGCAGCGGATGCAGGGGGTCGTGCTCCTCGGTATCTTCCTCCGCGCGACCCCGTTTCTCGAGCGCCGGAAGGTCGGCGTGGAGCAGGCCTTCGCCGCCGTAGAGACGTCGGTGCGGAAGATGTTCGGTAAGCGGAGCGAGACGGTGGTGCAGGAGAATCTGCGCGCCGCGCGGCGGGGATACGACGAGGTCATGGAGGTGCTTCCGCAATGAGCGAAACGCTGGTGCGCGACTGGATGCACACGGGCGTGGTTGCCTGCCGGCCCGACACCCCGGTGACCGACGTGGCCCGCACGATGCAGGCCGAGCACGTGAGCGCGCTCGTGGTCACGGACACCGCGGGGCTCGCCGTCGGGGTGATCTCGCGCACCGACCTCGCCAACTCGACCTTCGTCGAGGCGTACCTGTCCCACTGGCGGGGCATGGAGGCGCGCCATCTCATGACCTCTCCCGCGGTCAGCGTCGCGCCCGACACGCCCGTGGCCGTGGCCATCCACATGCTGCGCGAGCGGAGGATCCACCGCCTCGTGGTGACGGAGCCCGCGGGAGCCGGCCAGCGGCCCGTGGGTATTCTCTCCATGACGGACGTGGTGGCCCATATGGAGGTGCCGCGCCATGGCTGAGCCCGTCGCCGTCAACCACTTCGAAGACGAGGGCGAGGCGCCCGAGGTCCTGACCAAGACGCCGGGCCTCAGCAAGGACGAGCACGAGTCCCACCTGCCGCACGCGAACGTCCTCGACCTGGACGTGGAAGCGTACGTCACCGACTTCAACTCGCGGATCATCGGCGCCTATGCCGCGGGGACGGGATCGCAAACCCTTCCCGCGGACGTCGGCGTGGCGCGAAGCCTGATCCCGCCGGGGACGGCGGCGCTCCGGGACTTTTCGTACCTCGCGCTTGAGATCCCGGAATTCATCGCCGAGAAGTGCGTCGGCTGCATGAGCTGCGTCACCGAGTGCCCCGACACCGCGATCCTGGGCAAGGCCGTGCCCGAGGCGGCGATCGCGGCCTGCGTCGAGGCGGTGCCCGGCGATGAGCGCGCCTTCGTCGCATCCCAGTGGGTGCGCACGCGAAAGTACTTCGAGGTGCCAGAGCGCAAGGGGCTGCCGGGCGCCATGTTCGGCATCTTCGTGGACCCGACCAAGTGCAAGGGGTGCGCCGAGTGCGTCGAGGTCTGCCACGATCTGGGCTACGACGCCCTCCGCATGGTGAGAAAGGACGAGGGGACGCTCGGGCGGTACCGAACCGCGTTCACGTTCTTCCGCCGGGTCGGGCCCACGCCCCGGGAGTACATCAACGACAAGGCGCTCGCCGACATGATGCTGGCCGAGGCATCGGCCCTCCTCTACGTCGGTGGGGCCGGCTCGTGCATGGGCTGCGGTGAGGGTACGGCGCTCCGGATGATGGTCGCGGGCACGGGTTTCGTCCACGGCCCGCAGGGCATGGGGATCGTCGCGGCCACGGGCTGCAACACCGTCTACTCCTCGACCTATCCGTACAACCCCTTCCTCGTGCCGTGGATCAACTCGCTCTTCGAGAACGCTCCCGCCGTGGCGATGGGGGTCCGCGCGAAGTGGGACCAGCGCGGCTGGCAGTCCAAGCGCCTCTGGGTCGTGGGCGGCGACGGCGCCATGTACGACATCGGCTTCCAGTCGCTGTCGCGCATGCTCGCCTCAGGCATGGACATCAAAGTGCTGGTGCTGGACACGCAGGTCTACTCCAACACCGGTGGCCAGGCGTCCACGGCGTCGTTCCTCTCCCAGGACGCCAAGATGGCCGCCGTCGGCAGCGCGGTCCCCGGCAAGGTGGAGCGGCGCAAGGAGCTGGGGCTCCTGGCCCTCATGCACCCCGACGTCTTCGTCGCGCAGACGACCGCCGCGCACGTCAACCACTTCTACCGCGCCATCCTCGATGCGAACAGCTACCCCGGCCCGGCCGTGGTCATCGCGTACACGACCTGCCAGCCCGAGCACGGGGTCGGCGATGACCGCGCCGCCCACCAGGCCCGGCTCGCGGTGGACTCGCGCGCCTTCCCGCTCTTCGTCCACGACCCGAGGCGCGGAGCCGAGTTGGCGAAGCGGCTGTCGCTCCAGGGTAATCCGGATCCCAAGGAGGACTGGACGAAGACGCCGGGCACGGACGAAGTCGTGGACTTCGTCGCCTTCGCGCGCACCGAGGGCCGCTTCGCCCGCCAGTTCGACGCCGAGGGGCGACCGTCCGCCGCGCTCCTGAAGGGGCAGGCCGACCGCCTCGCCAACTGGCGCCTGCTGCAGGAGCTGGCCCACGTGCGGGGGACGGCCGGGTGATGGCAGCGTGCGCATCATCTCCACCCGCCAGGCGCAGGCCGCGGACGGCGGAGTGGGGTGCGGGAACCTCAGGGCGGGGAGCCGACACCCCGGCCGTGCGGTCAGCCGTGGATAGGGCGCCCGACTTTTCAGCGACTTGCAACCGGCGTGATCTGGCACAGGCGATGCTCCGTCTTTAAATGATACAAGTGCCAACCGACAGAGAGGGGTGTCATGGTTGAGAATGGGCAGCGGGCGTCGCGGTCCCGGCCGGGCGTCACGCGCTACTGGTGGCCGGCGCTCTGGGCCGTCATCGCGCTCTCCGTCGCAGTGGCGCTCGTGTGGCGTGGCGAGGCGCCGCCCGCTGCCCCGGCCATCTCATCGTCTTCGGCGGCGGGTCCCACAACGGCCCGCCGCGAGACCCGGCCGACGCTCGACCCCGCGCAGTTCGTGGGCAAGGCGGCGGCGGCCCACCGGGTCGCGCGCGAGATCCCCGACGTCCTCGACCAGCTCTACTGCTATTGCGGCTGCGACAAGCACCAGGGGCACAAGAGCCTCCTGTCCTGCTACACGGACGGCCACGCAGCCACGTGAGACATCTGCATGGACGAGGCGCTGGACGCGTCTCGAATGCAGAAGGCGGGGTATTCCGCCGACCGGATCCGCGCCGAGATCGATCGGAAGTACGGGCAATGATCGCGCGCCTGCTCGGGACGCTCCTGCTCGCGCTGCTGCCGGCCGCGGCTGCGGCGGACGGCGGGCACGAGAAGCACGGGGGCGCGGCACCTCTCGGGACGACGGGCACCGTCACCGTCCAGGGGTACCAGGTCGAGTTGCTGACCTATCCGAGCCCGCTGGCGCCGGACCGGTCGGCTCATCTCGTGGCCAAGGTGTTCAGGAGCTCGGACCTCGCCCCGGTGCCGGGGGGACGGGTGCTTGTCGGCTTTGCCGCCGCGGGCGCGGCGCCGGACCCCGAGCCGGCCACTGAGCAGACATGGGCGGGTCATTACGCGGTTGCCGCCAGCCCCACGAAGCTCGGGGCACACCAGGTCCGCGTCGTGCTGGCCGAGCTGGAGGGCCGGCGCTTCGAGCCGCCGCTGGTGGTGGATTTCCCCATCAGCGTGGCGCGTGCCTCCTCCGGGATGGGAGCCGTCGCGTGGACGGTGATCGCGCTCGTCGCGGGCATCGGCGTCCTCGCGATGTACGCCGTTCGGCTCCGCGCCCGCACCGGCGCGCCGGCCGGCGAGGCCCTCGACCTCCTTCGGGTGCAGTGGCTGCGCCGGCTCCTGACGTCGCGCGCGCTCCAGCCCTCGCTGCAGATCCCGCTCCTGGTCCTCATGGCGGTCGTCGTGCTGCTGGGCTTCTACGACGTGCAGGACGGCGGCGCGAACCTGGCCACCAAGCTCACGTGGACGATCTGGTGGGCCGGGATCATCTTCACCTTCGTCCTCGCCGGCCGCGTGTGGTGCCTGGCCTGCCCCTTCGGGGCCCTCAACGAGTGGACGGCGCGGCTCGCCGCCCCGCTGCGCCGGCTACCCAAGCCATTCAGGAACATCTGGTGGGCGACGGGCATGTTCGTCCTGCTCACCTGGGCCGACGAGCAGCTGGGCGTCGTCCGCTCCCCGCGGGTGACGGCGTGGATCGTGCTGTTCTTCGCGGCGGCGGCCGTGGCGGTCGGGCTCTTCTACGAGAGGCGGAGCTTCTGCCGCCACCTCTGCCCCATCGGCGGGCTCATCGGCATCTACTCGATGACGGCGCCGCTCGAGCTCCGCTCCAAGAGCGGGGGCGTGTGCGCGGCGGACCCCGACAAGAGCTGCTATCGCGGCGGCGCCGAATCCCGCGGCTGCCCGATGTTCGAGTTCCCGGCGTCCATGGACCGGAACAACTACTGCAACCTGTGCGGCGAGTGCGTCACCAGCTGCTCGCGGGACAACCTGGTCCTGCGCTTCCGCGCCTTCGGCAAGGATCTCTGGGCGTCGGGGCGCCGGGTGCTCGACGAGGCCTATCTCGCGGTCGCCCTCGTGGGGCTGACCTTGGTGGTCACCGCCCAGATGCTCAGCGCGTGGCCCGGCTGGACGTGGGCGCTGTCGGGCTCGCTGCCGCACTGGGTGCGCGCCACGCTCAAGCCCGTCACCTATCTGGGACTGGTCGAATCCGCGATCCTGCTGGGCGGCTCGCTCGTCGTGGTCCCACTCCTCGTGCTGTGCGGGGCCGTCGCGGCCGACAGGCTGGCGGGTGCCTACGCCATCGGCGTGCGCCGCAGCTTCGTGCTCTTCAGCTACATGTTCATCCCGGTCGGGCTCGCCGTCCACCTCGCTCACAACCTCTCCCACCTGCTCACGGAGGGGGGCGGCATAGTACCGGTCGTCCAGCGCGCGGTCGGGCTCTATATGCCGTGGCCCCTGGGCGAGCCCGACTGGCAGCACGCGCCGCTCGCGCCCGAGGCCGTGGTCGCGTTGCTCCAGGTCGTCATCATCGTCGGCTTCTTCGTGCTCTCGCTCGTCGCCGGGCACCGGCTGTCGGCCGGCGCCTACGCTGACCCTCGCGCCGCCAGCCGCGCGCTGGTGCCGATGGCGGCGCTCTCGTGCGTGTTCACCGTGGCCGCCATCGTCCTGCTGAACCTGCCGATGGGCATGCGCCACGGAATGTAGATTCACTGCCGCACCGTCCGAGCGACGGTGCAAAAAGGAAAGGGAGGTTGTCATGAAGCGATCGTGGAGGTGGACCCTTCCGGTGGTCGTGCTGGGCCTGGCAATCGGCCTGGCGCTGACCGTCGGACAGGGCGACGCGCAGCAGAAGAACGTGGTGGTGGCCCAGAAGGTGGCTGCCGCTCCGGCGCTCGACGGCACGCTGGACGCCGCCTGGCAGAAGGCCCAGCCGCTCACCGTCAAGGCGGTCGGCGGGCGCAACCTGCCCGGCGGTTCCACGGAGGTTTCGCTCCGGGCCGTCTACGCGGGCGACACGATCTATTTCCTCATGCAGTACAAGGACGAGACGGACAGCGTGCGCCGGGGCCCCTGGCAGAAGCAGGCCGACGGCTCCTGGAAGATGCTCAAGGACCCGAGCGACAAGGGCGGGGACAACAACCTCTACTACGAAGACAAGTGGGCGATGATCTGGAACATCAACTCGCCGGCCTTCGAGCAGAAGGGGTGCTTCGCGGCCTGCCATACCGGCGAGGGGAAGCCCGTCGGCAACAAGTACCTGCCTAACGCGGGGGAGAGGGCCGACATCTGGCACATGAAGCGCGTGCGCACGGGGAGCATCGGCCAGGTCGACGACCAGTACCTCGACAACACCCCCTACGACAAGGACAAGGCGCCCGAAGCCGGCCGGAAGAGCGATCCCAAGACCGGCGGCGGCTACGCCAACAACCTGAACGACGCCAAGAACGGTCCGAAGTGGGCGCTCAAGGGCAACAAGCCCGCGCCGCCCTTCTGGATCGTGGACGCCGAGAAGGAGCCGTTCGACGACTCGAAGTACAAGGGCGGCGACGAGGTGCCCGGCATCGTCGTGGCCCCCTTCACCGGAGATCGCGGCGACATCGGAGCCAAGATCGTCTACAAGGACGGGGTGCGCACGAGCGTGTTCTGGCGGAAGCTCGCCACCGGCAGTGAATACGACGTGCAGTTCAACGATCTGAAGAAGGAGTACGCCTTCGGCGTGGCGGTGTTCGACAACGCCCAGGTGCGGCACGCGTACACACCGGGCGTGCTCAGGCTCAAGTTCGAGTAAATCTTGTGATCGCGCGGTGATTCGCGTAGCATCGGCGGCCGTTGGGAGAAATCCATCCCGGCGGCCGCCGGGACTACGACAGAAAGGATCGTCAATGGCCCGATCCGTGAGGTTGGCCGTCGCCGTTGCCGGGTTGCTCTTGATGGGGTCGCTCGACGCGGCGTGGGCCCAGCCCGTGTTCAGCCCGAGCCAGGATCCGCTGGCCGGCTCGCGTGTCTTCGGGGCCAAGGGCTGTGTCAAGTGCCACTCGATCAACGGAGTCGGCGGCAAGGTCGGCCCCGACCTCGCGCGGCGTCTCCGGCCGCGCTCCTTCTACGACGTCGCCACCGCGATGTGGAACCACCTGCCGCGCATGGTGGACCGGATGAAGCAGCTCGGGATCACGCGCCCGCAGCTCACCGCGCAGGAGGCGGGCGACCTGGTCGGATTCCTCTACACCCTCAACTACTTCGACCGGCCGGGCAACACGGCCGCGGGCCGCCAGCTCTTCTCGGAGAAGAAGTGCATCGTCTGCCACCAGGTCGGCGGCACGGGCGGCGTCGTGGGGCCGAACCTGGACTCGCTCAAGCAGTTCGCTTCGCCCATCTACGTGGCCTCGGCCATGTGGAACCACGGCCCCGCGATGGCGGAAGTCATGAAGGCGAAGGGCGTCGAGCGGCCCACCTTCACGGCACAGGAGCTGCGCGATCTCGTCGCGTTCCTCGCGCCGGCGACGGGCGGAGCGCCGGAAGGCCCGCTCTACGTCCTGCCCGGCCGGCCCGAGCTCGGGCGCGAGCTCTTCGTGGAGAAGAGGTGCATCCAGTGCCACAGCGTGGGCGGGGTGGGCGGACAGGTCGGGCCGGAGCTGGTGGCGCTCGGCGTCCGGCGCAGCCCTGTCGAGTTCGCCGCCACGATCTGGAACAAAGCCCCGGCCATGATGGCGGCGATGGCGACCCGCAACATCACGGTGCCCCAGCTCCGGCCGGAGGACATGGCCGATCTGGTCGCCTATCTCTACTCGGTCCGGTATTTCGCCAGCGGCGGCAGCGTTCCCAAGGGCTGGGTGGTGGCATCGAAGAAAGGGTGTCTCCAGTGCCACGGGGTGTCCGGCGAGCGCGGCAAGCCGGCGAGCGACCTGACCCGAGCGAAGGGGCTCGACTCCTCTGCCGCGGTGCTCGCGGCACTCTGGAACCACACGGTTGTCACCCCGAGGGTCGCGGGCCAACGGCTCGAGTGGCCCGTGCTCAAGGCCGACGAGATGGCGGACCTCGTCACGCTCCTCGAGTCGATCAGTCAGCCGCGAAGGACGCCCTAGCCTTGGGGTGAGCGCGTCCGGACTGGCAGGCCTCCTCCTGCTCGCCCTGCTGGCTTGGCCCGGGGTCGCTACCGCCCAGGCGCCGGTGGACAAGTGCGCCGCATGCCACCTCGAGACGGGAGACGAGCGCCTGGCGGCGCCCGCCAAAGCATTCGACGGCGACATCCACAAGGCCAAGGGCTTCGGGTGCGTGGCATGCCACGGTGGCGACGCCAAGGCGGCCGGCATGGAGGCCATGGATCCCGCCAAGGGGTTCGTCGGCAAGCCCCCGCGCCAGCAGATCGTGCAGTTCTGCGGCCGCTGCCACGCCGACGCGGCCTTCATGAAGCGCTACAACCCCTCGCTGCGCGTGGACCAGGTCGCCGAGTACGCGACGTCGGTCCACGGCCGCCGCCTGCGCGAGCTGGGGGATCCCAAGGTCGCGACGTGCGTGAGCTGTCATCCCGCCCACAACATCCGGCCGCCGTCGGACCCCAAGTCGAGCGTCTATCCGCTGCAGGTGGCGGACACGTGCGGCCGATGCCACGGCGACGCCAAGTACATGGCCAGCTACAAGATCCCGACCGACCAGGTGGCGAAGTACAAGACCTCCGTCCACTGGAAGGCCATGACGGCCAAGGGCGACCTCTCGGCGCCGACCTGCAACGACTGCCACGGCAACCACGGCGCCGTCCCCCCGGGGATCAACTGGGTGGGCAACGTCTGCGGACAGTGCCACTCTCTGACGGCCGATCTCTTCAAGAAGAGCGTCCACGCCAAGGCCTTCGTCGAGATGGGCAACCCCGGCTGCGCGACCTGCCACGAGAACCACGGCATCCAGCCCCCCGGCGACTTCATGCTGGGACTCGGCGACAAGGCCGTGTGCTCCACCTGCCACACCGCCGGGGACAAGGGCGGCAAGGTCGCGGTGGAGATGCGGGCGCTCATCGAGTCGCTCAGCGCCGAGACCCAGAAGGCCGGCGCCATCCTGCTCCAGGCGGATCACGCCGGCATGGAGGTCAGCCAGGCGAAGTTCGATCTCAACGGCGCCAAGGAGGCGCTCGTCAAGGCCCGGACGGCCGTCCACAGCTACATGGTGGCGCCCGTGAAGCAGGAGATCGAGGCCGGGCTGGCGATCAGCGCCAAGGTCTACGCGCGCGGCGTGCGCGCGATGGAGGAGCTGCGCTTCCGCCGGGTCTGGCTCGGCGTTTTCCTGGTGGTGATCCTTGGGCTCATCGCCGGCCTGGTGATGAAGATCCGGCAGACGGACCGCCGGCCGGTCGCCGGGTCAACGCCAAAGCACTGAGGAGGGATTTCATGGCCGAGCATCTGCTGGAGCCCGATTCGTCGCGCCGGGGGTTCGTCAACTGGTTCCTCGGGCTGAGCGGGGTGGCATTTTTTCTGTCCGCGGTTTATCCGCTGACGCGGTACCTCGTCCCGCCGCAGGTCGCGGAGTCCACGGCCGGCACGGTGACGCTGTCCATCAAGCCCGGGGACGTGAAGGCCAACAGCGGGCAGATCTTCAAGTTCGGCAGCCGCCCGGCGATCCTCGTCCGGACGCCCGCCGGCGAGCTCCGGGCGTTCTCGGCCATCTGCACCCACCTCAACTGCACCGTGCAGTACCGGACCGACCTCAGCCGGATCTGGTGCGCCTGCCACAACGGCCACTACGACCTCAACGGCAAGAACGTCGAGGGGCCGCCGCCCCGCCCGCTGGACGCGTACGTCGTCAACGCGCGCGGGAACCAGATCGTGGTCAGCAAGAGCGCCTGACGATGGAGGGCGGCGCGCAGCGGCTCGACAAGCTCCGGGCGTGGCTCGACACGCGTATCGGGCTCAAGGACCTGGAGAAGCTCGCGCGGAAGAAGGAAGTCCCCGTCCACCGGCACACGGTCTGGTACTACCTGGGCGGCATGACGCTCTTCCTGTTCATGGTCCAGGTCTCCACGGGCATCCTGCTCCTGCTCTACTACCGCCCGAGCGCGGAGGAGGCGTTCGAGTCCGTCCAGTTCCTGATGGCCGAGGTGCAGTTCGGCTGGCTGATCCGCTCGGTCCACGCGTGGGCGTCGAACCTGATGATCTTCACGCTGTTCGTCCACCTCTTCAGCGTGCTGTTCCTCAAGGCCTACCGGCCGCCGCGCGAGGTGACCTGGTTCTCCGGCGTGGCGCTGATGGGGCTGGCGATGGGCTTCGGTTTCACCGGCTATCTCCTGCCGTGGAACGAGCTCGCGTACTTCGCCACCAAGGTGGGCACGGAGATCACCGGTGCGGTGCCGGTGATGGGACCGTTCCTCGGCCGGCTGCTCCGGGGCGGCGACGACGTGACGGGCGCCACGCTCACGCGCTTTTACGGGATCCACGTTGCGATCCTCCCGTTGGCGGCGACCGCCCTCGTAGGTCTCCACCTCTACCTCGTTCAGAGGCACGGGATGAGCGTGCCCCTCGACGTCGAGCGGTCGGGCGGCGCCGGTCGGCGCATGCCCTTCGTGCCGAACTTCATGCTCCGCGACCTCGTGGGCTGGCTCGCGGCGCTCGCGGTGCTCGCCGCGCTGGCCGCCTTCTTCCCGGCGGAGCTCGGCAAGAAGGCCGACCCGTTCCTGTCGGCGCCGGCAGGCATCAAGCCGGAGTGGTATTTCATGTTCATGTTCCAGAGCCTCAAGTACCTGCCTGCCCATATCCTCGGCATCGAGGGTGAGATCGTGGGCATCGTGGGCTTCGGCCTCGGGGGGCTCTTCCTGCTGCTGGTCCCGTTCCTCGACCGCCGGACGGCGCGCGGCGAGCCGAGCCGTCTCTTCACGTGGATCGGCATCGCCATCATCGCCTACATGCTGCTGTTCACGTACCTGGGCTACACCGCGAGCGCGACGAAGTGATGCGCTCACTCCGACCGGAATGGCCGATGCTCGTCGCGACGCTCGCTGGCCTCCTGGTCGCGGCGACACCGCCGGCGGCTGCCCAGGCCCCCGGGGACGCAGAGCGCGGGCGCGCCGTCTTCTCGGCCAAGCAGTGCGTCCGCTGCCACGCCTCTGGCGGCCAGCAGGGCGTCGGGCCGCCGGTCGAGCAATTGAGACGGCCACAGGGGGCCTACGAACTGGCGGGCCGGCTCTGGAGCCACGCTCCGGCCATGTTCACCACACTCAGGCAGGAGGGTTTGGCGTGGCCGGAGATCAGCGCCGCGGAGATGGCGGACCTCATGGCGTATCTGCAGGCCGAGCCCGCGCGGGACCCAGCGCCGGACATCTCCCGCGGGCAGGCGCTCGTGCTCCGCAAGGGATGTCTCAAGTGCCACCGCTTCCGGGGGGAAGGGGGGCAGGTCGCCGTCGAGCTGAGCCAGCCCCGCGCGGGCTACGGGTCCGCCGTCGTCTGGGCGGCGGCCATCTGGAGCCATGCGCCGCGCATGGCGGAGGAAGCCAAGCGGATGGGCCTGCTGTACCCGCGCTTTTCCGGCGAGGAGATGGGGAACCTGGTCGGATTTCTTCGCAACAGTGCGAAATTGCCGTGACCATCGCAACCGAGGAGGGAGACACGATGCGCTACACCGGGTTGGGGAGTCTCGCTGTCACGATCGTCTTCGCGCTCGGCCTCATGGCGGCGTCGCCGGGGTTCGCGCAAGTCAAGCCGCCGCCCGACATGAGCTTCGACAAGGGCAAGGACAGCCCCGGCACCGTGACGTTCAGCCACGAGAAGCACGTGGCGGCGGGCAACAAGTGCACGTCCTGCCACGTCAAGGTCTTCAAGATGAAGAAGGGACAGACGGGGCCCTTGACGATGGAGAAGATGAAGGCCGGGGAGCAGTGCGGCGCCTGCCACACCGGCAAGGCCATGGCGGAGGGCAAGACCCCGTTCGCGCTCGCCGACACGGCCAACTGCGAGAAGTGCCACAAGAAGTGAGCTAGGCCGTAGGTGATATAGGAGAGGCGCGCCCCGCGCGCCCGTGACGCATGGCGCGACTTCTGACCGGCCTGGGCGCCCTGCTGCTCTTGGGCAGCGCTGTCTGGCCCCTCGGGAGCGCGGAGGCGCAGCCCAAGCCGGCCGAGCCCAAGCCGTCATCGCAGGACTGCCTCGCCTGCCACGGTGACAAGGACCTCAAGCGCGGCGCCCCGAAGCCGGGGCGCCGCGACTCCCTCTTCGCCGACGAGGCGGTCCTGAAGGCTTCGGCGCATGCCCGGCTCGAGTGCGCGGCCTGCCACCGGACCGCCACGGCGCCTCACGACTCGCCGCTGCCGCCGGTCCAGTGCGCGGCCTGCCACGACAAGGCTCGCGCCGAGCTCGGCGGCGGGGTTCACGCGAGCGCGCGCGGCCAGGCGGGAGCTCCGGCATGCGCCTCGTGCCACGGGACTCACGATGTCCGTCGGGCGGCGACCATGACCATCGAGGCCTGCGCGTCCTGCCACGCGAAACAGGTCCAGGTCTATCGCGACAGCGTCCACGGCCGCTCGCGCCAGCGCGGGGATTCCGAGGCGGCGACCTGCCGCTCGTGCCACGGCGCGGCCCACGGCGTCCTCGCGAAGTCGGATTCCCGCTCGTCCACCTACCACCTGAACCTGCCGCGGACCTGCGCCCAGTGCCACGCCGATCCCGAGCTGGCGAAGCGCCACAACATCCCGATCGCCAACGTGTACCAGCTGTACATGGACTCGATCCATGGCCGCGCGGTCACGAAGAGCGGCCTGCTGGTTTCCGCGAACTGCTCGGACTGCCACGGCTCCCACGAGATCCGGCCGCATACCGATCCCAGATCGCGGGTCTTTCCCGCGAATGTCCCGAAGACCTGCGGGGCCTGCCACGCGGGAGTCCTCGCGCAGTACGCCGAGAGCGTCCACGGCAAGGCGGCAGCGATTGGGGTGAGCACGGCGCCCGTCTGCACGGACTGCCATTCCGCCCACCAGATCCGCCGCGTGGAGGGGGCGCCGTGGCAGCTCGACGTGATCCGCGAGTGCGGCAGCTGCCACCAGGAATCGCTCCGGACGTACCGGGACACCTTCCACGGCAAGGTCACGGCGCTGGGCCTGACGCGCGTCGCCAAGTGCGCCGACTGCCACGGTGCCCACACGGTGCGCGCGGTGGCCGATCCGGCCTCGTCGGTCTCGGGGGCCAATCTTGTCGCGACCTGCGCCAAGTGCCACCCGGGAGCGACCGCCCGGTTCGCCGAGTTCCACCCCCACGCCGACCCTTCGAGCAGGGCGCGATTCCCGATCCTCTACTACTCCTACGTCTTGATGACCACGCTGCTGATCGGGACCTTCGCGTTCTTCGGCCTGCACTCCCTCCTCTGGCTGCCCCGCTCGCTGGTCGAGCGGCTGCGCCGGGGACGGGGGCGGGGCGGGGAGGGTCCCGAGCCGTGAGCCAAGGCCGGTACTACTTCCGCTTCAACCTCTATCACCGCATCCTCCACGGAATGGTGATCGTGAGTTTCCTTGGTTTGGCCGTCACGGGCCTGCCGCTCAAGTACGCCCAGACCGGCTGGGGGCTCTGGCTCTCCCACGCCCTCGGCGGGCCGTTCACGACGGGGTATCTTCACCGCTTCTTCGCCATCATCACGTTCACGTACTTCGCCCTGCACCTCGGCTACATTGCGCGGCTCGTCCTCCTCCGTCGCCCGGGGGTCTTCTGGGGTCCCGACTCCATGGTCCCTCAGCCCCGCGACCTGCTGCAGCTCGGCCAGCACGTGCGCTATTTCTTCGGGCTCGGCCCGCGCCCGCGTTTCGGACGCTGGGCCTACTGGGAGAAGTTCGACTACTGGGCGGTGTTCTGGGGGATCTCCATCATCGGCGCCTCGGGGCTCCTGCTCTGGTTCCCGACGTTCTTCGCGCGCTATGTGCCCGGCTGGATCTTCAACGTGGCCATCATCGTCCACAGCGACGAGGCCCTGCTGGCCGTCGGCTTCATCTTCACCATCCATTTCTTCAACGGCCACCTCCGCCCGGAAAAGTTCCCCATGGACCCGGTCATCTTCACGGGCCGGCTGGAGGAGGAGGACTTCCGGCGTGACCACCCCGAGGAATACGAGCGCCTCCGCGCCGATGGGAGGCTCGAGGCCCGCCGGGCGGACCCGCCACCGCTCTGGCTGCGCAACTTCTCCCTCGTCGTGGGCCTGAGCTCGCTGGCCGTCGGACTCACCCTGATCTGGTTGATCGTCGCCACGGCGCTGAAATGAGCCCAGAGGCGCCCATTGAGAACGTCCCGAAGCGGCGGCGCTGGTGGCGCGGCCGGACCGTGTTGATCGTGCTGGGGGCGCTGGTCGTGGTCGGCGGGGCCGCGCTGGTCGGGCTCTGGAAGGTCAGCACGAGCCCGCTCCTGTGCAACTCCTGCCACATCATGAAGCCCTACGTCGCGGCCTGGAAGTCGTCCAAACACCGCAACGTGACCTGCGTCCAGTGCCACTATCCGCCGGGATTCCGCGACACCATCTGGGTCAAGTACCAGGCCATCTCCCAGGTGGTGAAGTGGGCGACCCAGACCTACAGTTCCAAGCCCTTCGCCGAGGTCGAGGACGCGAGCTGCCTCCGCTCGGGCTGTCACGACCGCCGCCTCCTTGACGGCAAGGTCACCTTCAAGCGCGGCATCATCTTCGACCACAAGCCGCACCTGGGAGAGTTGCGGCGCGGCCGGCAGCTCAGGTGCACCAGCTGCCACTCACAGATCGTCGTGGGCACTCACATCGAGGTAACCGAGTCCACGTGCTTCCTCTGCCACTTCAAGGGGATGAGGACCGGGCGGGCGCTGACGCCCATCGCCGGCTGCACCGGTTGCCACCAGGCGCCGAAGGGCGACATCGTCGTGGGCTCGATCAAGTTCAACCACGACGACGTCGGGCGGCGCGGCGTCGCCTGCCAGCAGTGCCACCTCAACGTCGTCGAGGGCGACGGGGCCGCCCCCCGTGAGCGCTGCTTCACCTGCCACAACCAGCCGGAGAAGCTCGCGCGCTACACGGATCTTCCCTTCGTCCACGATTTCCACGTGGCGAAGCACAATATCGAGTGCGCCCGCTGCCACACTCCGATCATGCACAAGCTGCCGCCGCGCGTCGGCCCGGCGGCCGCGCTGCCCCACCCGGTTGGACCGGCCGCGCTCCGTCTCACAGCGGAACGGGTGGACAGATGAGCACACCCTTGGGTTCCCTCGCCGTCCTGGTGGTCGCTCTCAGCTGCGTCACCGGCCAGGCTTGGGCTCAGGTGGGTGCGGAGCGGCCGTCCGGCCGGATCTTGCTCGCCCAGCGCCCCGCGGGCCCGTTGCCGATGCCGTCGGCCGGCCCACAGGAGCCCCGGGGGTCCGGCGCGCCGGGTGCACGTCAGGATTGTGAGATAAGGTCATGCGGCCACCGCCCTGGCGACGGATCGCCGCTCCCAGAAGTCCTCGAAGCGCCCGCTCAGCGTGCAGCACCGCAGCGCGATGATGGCGTCGGCGCCGGCCACCGTCCAGT
>JAUSJX010000128.1 GCA_030647435.1 Candidatus Rokuibacteriota bacterium | reverse complement strand
CGGCTTCCTCGCCGAGCACTTCGCCGATCCGACCCGCCTGGCGCCCCTCGCGGAGAATTTCTGGGTGTCGTTCTTCAGGGGATCGCGGCTCAAGAGCACGCGGGCGAGTACCGCGCGACGGGCCGGCGCGCGGCCGCGCCCAGCGACGGTGCGCGAGTCGCCGGGAAGCTAGACTGTGGCAAGGCAGGTCCCGAGGGAGGACCCTCGGGCGAGGCGGCCCATGACTGAGCCTCGGTCGACACCCAAAACCGGCCATAGGTCGACACCTCAAAACCGGCCATAGAGGGTAGGCGCTCAAGACGTTGACGCGGCGGGAGGGGCTGTGGTCCCTCTCGCCAGCATGACCAACATCTTGAGCGACGACAAACGACAGGACGTTCTGGCACTTGGCCGGCTGGGCTGGACGCTTCGGCGGATCCAGCAGGCGACGGGCGTGCGGCGCGAGACCGCCAGCGCCTACCTCAAAGCCGCCGGGCTCGCCGTGCGGCCCCCGGGGCGGTGGGGCCACCCCGCGGCAAATCCGGCCATAGAGGTGTCCACCGACCCCGGAGCCCGTCCGCCGGGGCTCTCCACCCTGCTGCACACGCCGCCACCCCCAGGGCGCTCGCCTACGGCCAGCGCGTGCGCCCCGTATCGCGAGCTGATCGAGGGGGCCCTCGCCCACGGCCGCGACGCCATGGCGATCTGGCGCGATCTGGTCGATGATCACGGCTTCCCCGCCCAGTATGCGAGTGTCCGGCGCTTTATCCTCACGCTCCGGGGCCAGCAGCCCGTCGAGGCGCACCCGGTGATCGTGACGGCTCCGGGTGAAGAGGGTCAAGTCGATTACGGCGAGGGCCCGATGGTGCGGCATCCGGTCACGGGCAAGTACCGCCGCACGCGGCTGTTCGTCTTCACGCTGGGCTACAGCCGCAAGAGCGTCCGCCTGCTGACCTTTCAGTCGAGCACCCGGTGCTGGGCCGAGTTGCACGAGGAAACGTTTCGCCGGCTGGGTGGGTCGGTCACGGTCGTCGTCCTCGACAATCTTCGCGAGGGCGTGCTGACGCCGGACATCTACGACCCCACGCTGAACCCGCTCTACCGCGACGTGCTCGCGCACTACGGCGTGGTCGCGGTGCCCTGTCGCGTCGGGGATCCTGATCGGAAGGGGAAAGTCGAGTCGGCCATTGGCCACACGCAGAAGGCCCTCAAGGGCCTGCGCTTCGACACGCTCGCCGAGGGCGCAAGCCTACCTCGACCGCTGGGACGCCCGCTGGGCCGACACGCGCATCCACGGCACCACCAAGCGCCAAGTGGCCGCCATGTTCGCCGAGGAGCGGCCGGCCCTGCGGCCGCTGCCCGTCGAGCCGTTTCGCTACTACCAGTTCGGCCTCCGCACGGTCCATCTCGACGGCTGCGTCGAAGTCGAGTATGCCTACTACGCCCCCCCGCCCGGCTGGATCGGGCAAGCCCTGTCGGTCCAATGGGACGGCCTGCACGTCCGCCTCCTCGACCCCGCCACCGGCACCCTCCTCCGCGAGCATCGCCGCACCCCGCCCGGGCGCCGGGCCATGCACCCCGCGGATCAGCCGGCACGCACCCCGCCCACCACGCTGACGCTGCTCGCGCAGGCCGCCCGCGCCGGCGCCCACATCGGTACCCTCTGCGACACAATCCATCGCCGCGACGGCCCACTCGGCGTCCGCCGCATCCTGGGCGTCCTCGGGCTGGTGAAGAAACACGGCCCCGCGGTGGTCGAGGACGCCTGCGCCGCCGCGCTGGAGCTCCAGGTCGCCAACTACCGCTTCGTCCGGCGCTACCTCGAGCGGCACCCGGCGGTGCCTCTCACACTGCGCCAGGTCGATCCGCTCATCCGCGACCTCACCCACTACCGCGACGTCATCGCGCGGAAAACCCAGGAGGAGATCCCCACATGAACCTCATCGAGCTGCAACGCGCCCTCCGGCAACTCCGCTGCTCCGGCATGGCGATCGGCCTCGAGCCGCGGCTCCTCGAGGCCCAGACCGACAGGCTGGCCCCGATTGACTTCCTCTCCACGCTCGTCCAAGACGAGCTCCTGCGCCGCCAGGACCGGCTCCTCGCTCGCCGGATCCAACAGGCCGGCTTCCGCGACCCGGGCAAGACGCTCGATACCTTCGACTTTGACTTCAACAAGAAGATGCCCCGCCGCCTCGTGTTCGAGCTCGCCACCGGCCGCTTCGTGACCCAGCACGAGGACGGACTGTTTCACGGGCCGCCCGGCACGGGCAAGAGCCACTTGGCGCAAGCGATCGGTCTCGCTGTGATCCAGCAAGGCCATCGCGTGCTCTACCGCGAAGCCCACGTGCTGCTCGAGGAACTCGCGGATGCCCAGCTGGCGGGCACGCGGAAGCCATACCTGGCGCAGCTCACCACCGTCCCGCTCCTCGTCATCGACGATCTCGCCATGCGGAAGCTGCCGCAGACCGCGGCCGAGGATCTCCTCGAGATCGTCATGCGCCGCTACGAAAAAGCGTCCACGCTGATCTAAGTTATGAGGAATATGCCGCCCTTCCCACTACGGTGGTGCGTAGCGGCAGCACCACACACCACCGGGGAGGGGACATGGACAAAGGGGCGTGGGCGCGAACAGGTGAGCAGGGAGTACCCGTCACAGCAAGTCG
>JAUSJX010000127.1 GCA_030647435.1 Candidatus Rokuibacteriota bacterium | reverse complement strand
CGGCTTCGAGTACATGGAGGAGAAGGAGACGCCGTCGAAGGAGGAGTCGCGCCTCATCAACCTCATCCTCTCGAACGGCGCGCGCTTCTACGTCGACCACGCGCACCCCGAGTACTCCTCGCCGGAGACGACCAACCCGCGTGACTGCGTCATCTGGGACAGGGCCGGCGAGCGCATCCTGGACCTCGCCCGCGTGCGGGCGGAGGCCGTCTCGCCACCCGAGCAGCGGATCCTGATCTACAAGAACAACACCGACTCGAAGGGCAGAGCGTAGGTAACATAACACCCGTTCTCAGACCTGAACTGTACTGGCACAGATGCCAAGGGTTTCAGAGATCGGCTGTGGGTCACGGGCGCGTCTGGGTCACGCGCTGCGCAGGGGTCAGGGCCCAAGGAGCCGGTCGAATAGCCGCAAGTAGTCGGCGACGATCCGCTCCACGTCATACCCTTCCAGGACGTGCTGCCGCGCGGCCGTGCCAACCCGCTCCCGAAGTGACGGGTCCGTCACCAGTGCGCCGAGGCACGCGTGCCACTCGCGATCCTCGAACGCGAAGAATCCGGTCTCCCCGTGGGCGATGACGCGCCGGTCCGCCTCCGACGGCGTACACACGACGGGGAGGCCGGCGGCCATGTAGCTGACCACCTTCGTCTGCGCCTTGCGTTGCTGGAACGGGTCGTCGAGCGGCTTGATCACCACGGCTACATCGGACGCGGCGAGCACACGCTCCCAGCGGTGGATCTTCCATTCGGTGTACTGGATCGGGCCCTCGTCGCGGGCCGGCCCGCTCGTGTCGTACACGAGCCGGATGTCGAGGCCGGTTTCCTCCCGGAGCTGCTCGATGATGGGGTGGAGCTGCAGCATCGGCGCGAGGTTCTCCCGATAGCCTTGCCATACCACCCGGATCGGACCGCCGTGCGCGTAGGTGGTCCGGTGCCGGCGGTTGAGTAGCGGGCGGGCGATCTCCACCTGTGGGATCCCGAGGTCCTCGAAGTCTCGTCGCTGGAGCGGGCTCGCCAGGATCAGGGCGTCCATCGACCGGAGGAATGGCTTATAGTGCCGCTCGAGCGCGTCGGGGTCCTCGTAGATGTCGCGCCGCCCGCTCGTGGTCTGGACGAACCGGATGTCGGCCGTGTCGTAGACAAGCCGCGTGGGCCGCTCGTGCAGCCGACGCACGACGTCCGGGGTGAAGGACTCGAAGTGCTTGACGATGACGACGATGTCGAACCGCGAGAGGTCCTCGCCGGAGAAGAAGATGTCGCCAACGTAGCGCGAGGGTGACCGGTTGATCGCGTCTACGATCGGATCGATGTGCCACTTGCGCAGGCCGAGCGTGTTCTCGCCGAGGGGATCGGGGTCAGGTCTTGCATTCCTACATTGTCCGCCGGACTCCGCTGCGGCGAGGGATCATCGGCCGAGGCCGGATGTTGGATTGCAAGACCTGACCCCCCAGATGGCTGATTGACGGCGCCAACCCCGGCAGGTATGAACGAGAGTGGGATACTTGGCCGGTTGTCGGGCGAAAGAGGCTCGCAAGGAGGGATCCATGGCATTCCAGATGGGACCGCGGCGTGCCGTCTACACGGATGTCGGCGAGATCCTCGACGGGGGGCAGGGCCGCCCGCTGTCCCCTGCGGAGATCAGCCACTTCGAGACCCTGGATCTCGTGTATCGCTCCCTCTGCGCCCTCCTCTACAACTACGTGCCCACCTCGGGACATCCGGGGGGCTCGATCTCCTCGGGACGCATCGTGGCCGCCGCGCTCTTCGACGCGCTGGACTACGACCTCGCGCGCCCCGATCGCGAGGACGCGGACATCATCTCCTATGCCGCCGGGCACAAGGCCATGGGGCTCTATGCGATGTGGGCGCTCCGCGACGAGATCGCCCGGATCGGCGCGCCTGACCTCCTCCCGCCGGAGGCGAAGTCGCGCCTGCGGCTGGAGGACCTGCTCGGGTTCCGGCGCAATCCCGTCACGAAGACGCCGCTCGTCACGAAGTTCGGCGCCAAGGCCCTCGACGGCCATCCGACACCGGCCACGCCCTTCGTCCGGCTCTCCACGGGGGCATCCGGCGTGGGACTCGCCAGCTCCCTCGGGCTGGCGTTCGGCGCCAGGGACTACTTCGGCGACGATGCGCCAAGGGTTCACGTCATCGAGGGCGAGGGCGGCTTGACCCCCGGACGCGTGGTGGAAGCGCTGGCGGCGGCGGGCACCGCCTCGCTGGGGAATGCCGTCGTCCACCTCGACTGGAACCAGGCCTCGATCGACTCGAACCGGGTGTGTCGTGAAGACGGTCAGCCGGGCGACTACGTGCAGTGGACGCCGATGGAGCTCTTCTATCTCCACGACTGGAACGTCGTCTTCGTGCCCGACGGCAAGGACCTCCGCCAGGTCTCCGCCGCCCAGCGCGCGAGCGCCGCCATCGCCAACGGCCAGCCGACGGCGATCGTCTACCGCACGGTGAAGGGCTGGCAGTACGGGATCGAGGGCAAGGCGGCGCACGGGGCCGGCCACAAGATGTGCTCCGACGGCTTCTGCCAGGCCATCGCCGGGTTGACGGGCGTGGCGGACGCGATGGTGCCGACGTGCGAGGCGGGCCAGCAGCGTTGCATGGCGAGCCCGGACAGCAGCGCCGTCATCGAGGCGTGCTTCTGGGAGTCGCTGGGGATCGTGCGCAAGGTGCTGGAGGAGAGCCGGCCCCTCGTGGAAGCGCTCTCCGCCCGGCTCGTCGCCGCTCGCGATCGGCTCGACCGGCGGGGCCGTCGTCCCCGATCCGCCGCGCCCCGGGTGGACGCGGTGTACGAGCTGGCGGCCGAGGGCGCTCGGACGCCCGTCGAGCTTCTCCTCGAGCCTGGAACGGTGACGACGCTCCGGGGCGAGCTTGGACGTGCGCTCGGCCACCTGAACCGCGCGTCGGGCGGCGCGCTCTTCACCGCCTCCGCCGACCTCCTCGCCTCGACGAGCGTCGGTGCCGCGGGCGTCGGGTTCGCCGACGGGTACTGGAACGCCAGCGCGAACCCGGGATCGCGGATCCTCTCGATCGGCGGCATCTGCGAGGACGGGATGGCCGGGATCCTGTCCGGCCTCTCCACGTTCGGACATCACATCGGCGTCGGCTCGTCGTACGGCGCGTTCATCGCGCCGCTGAGCCACATCGCCGCGCGCCTGCACGCCATCGGCGCCCAGGCGCGCCACGCGCGGGCCGGGGATCCGTACCGGCCAATGATCGTCGTGTGCGCTCATGCCGGCCTGACGACCGGCGAGGACGGGCCGACCCACGCCGACCCCCAGCCCCTCCAGCTCCTCCAGGAGAATTTCCCGCGGGGAACGGCCATCACGCTGACACCGTGGGACCCTCAGGAGATCTGGCCGCTCCTGACCGCCGCGCTCGCCAAGCGGCCGGCGATCATCGCCCCGTTCGTGACGCGTCCGAACGAGGTCGTCCTCGACCGCGCGCGCCTCCACCTGGCGCCCGCCCAGGATGCCGTGAGCGGTGTCTACCTCCTGCGGCGGCCGCGGGGAGAGGGCGACGGGACGGTGATCCTCCAGGAGAGCGGCGTCACCTACGCATTCGTCCAGGAGGCGCTGGCGCGGCTCGATCGGGACGGGCTCGATCCCTGGGTCTACTACGTCGCGAGCGCCGAACTGTTCGACCTGCTCCCGCCGGAGCGGCAGCGCGCGATCTTCCCCGAGGAGCGCGCGCAGGAGGCGATGGGGATCACGGGCTTCACCTTGCCGACGATGTTCCGCTGGGTGCGATCCGACCTCGGCCGCGGGATGACGCTCCACCCGTTCCAGCACGGGCACTTCCTCGGAAGCGGCCAGGGCGAGGTCGTGCTCGCCGAGGCCGGCCTGGACGGCGAGAGCCAGTATCGCGCGATCAAGCGGTACGCCGAGGCCCGCCGGGCTGTCGTGCCGCCAGTGCGGCGAGGTCTCTGACAAGGCGATCACTGAGAGACAGGACCTGCTCCCGGTCGAGGTCGTCTTGGTGGGAGTTGATCTCTCTCCAATGGGCCGGGTGGGCGCCAATGACCCCCTCCGACATCGGGTTTGACCTGTCCCCGGCCATCTGGCACCATCGGCCGGTATGATCGTCGAGGACAAGCTGAAGGGGCTGGGATTGATGGTGCCGAACCTCGAGGATCTGTACCGCACCAATGCCTCGGGCGCCCATTACATCTCGCACTTCCCCGTGCAGAGCATGCTCCATCTCTCCGGCACCGTGCCGATCAAAGACGGCACGCTCTATCTCCCCGGCGTGTTGGGCGAGAACCTGACCATCGAGCAGGGTTACGAGGCGGCCCGCTATGCCGCGCTCACGACGCTGGCGGCCGTGAAGTACGCGCTGGGCGACCTGGATCGCGTGCAGCAGATCGTCCACATGACGGGCTTCGTGAACTCGGCCCCGGGCTTCAATGATCAGCCCCGGGTGATCAACGGCGCGGCCGACCTGCTCGTCGAGATCTACGGCGACCGCGGCAAGCCCACCCGCGCCGCCATCGGTTGCCGGGGGCTCGGCGGCGACGCCTCGGTCGAGATCATCGTGCAGCTGCTCTTCTCGGGAGCTGACGTGCGCCCGCCGCTGGCGCGGGATCACTTCGCCAAGTAAACCCCTCGAGGCGCCGAACGGAGATTCCTTTCACGGAGCCCGGCCCCCAAGCCCGGGTTTGACCCATCCACTCTGATCTGGCAGGATTTGCGTCATTCGAAATCCCTCAAGGAGGCGTGATCGCGATGCCAGGCACGGTAGGATTCATCGGGCTCGGGGCCATGGGCGGTCCCATGGCGTTGAACCTCGTCAAGCACGGCTTCTCGCTCGTGGCGCACGACATCGATCCGGCGAAAGCCGAGCTGTGGCGCACGCGCGGCGCCACGATCGTCGATTCCGCCGAGAGTGTAGCCGCCTCGGTCGAGCGCACGATCTGCATGGTGGAGACGACCGCGCAGGCCGAGGCCGTCATCGCGGGCGAGCACGGCATTGTTCGGAGCGCCCGGCCTGGACATATCGTGGCCTGCATGAGCACGATCGACCCGTTCGCGGCGCGCCGACTCGCCGACCAGCTCGCGCCACGAGGCATCGCCATGCTCGACGCGCCCGTGAGCGGCGGCACGGGGCGCGCAGCATCGGGGGAGCTGTCGATCATCGTGGGAGGGACGTCGGAGACGGTGGCCGCGTGCAAGGATCTCTTCGAGGCCATGGGAAACAACGTTTTTCACGTCGGCGGGCTCGGACAGGGCCTCGCCATGAAGCTCGTCAACAACATGCTCATCCAGGTCAACACGGTCGCCATCGCCGAAGCGCTGGTCATGGGCGTGAAGGCCGGCCTTGACCCGCAGATGATCTACGACGTGGTGCGTGTCAGTACCGGTACGAGCTTCGCTTTCGAGACGCGCATGCCGAAGATACTGAAGCGTGATTTCTCGCCGGGCGGCACCGTCGACATCTCGTTCAAGGACCAGGAGCTGGAGACGGCCTTCGCCAAGCAGCTCGGCGTGCCGGTGCTCCTCGCGAACGTCAGCCAGCAGGTCTATCAGATGGCGCGCGCCGCGGGATTCAACAAGGAGGACGGCTCCGCCGTCATCAAGGTATTCGAACGGCTCGCCGGCGTGCGGGTCGGCGGCGGCGGGTGAGGCGATGGCCACCTACGTACTCGTCCACGGAGCGTATCAGGGCGGTTGGATATGGAAGCCGGTGGCACAACGCCTGCGGGCCGCCGGGCATGAGGTCTATGCGCCCACGCTCGAAGGCTGCGGAGAGCGGCACCATCAAGTCCGCCCCGGAATCACCGTGGGCACGCATGCCCATGAGGTCGCGCGGCTCCTCTTCTACGAAGATCTGGAAGACGTCGTGCTGGTGGGCACCAGCTCGGGCGGCATGGTGATCTGTCAGGCGGCCGAGCTGGCCGGCGACCGGATTTCGCGCCTCGTCTTCGTGGACGCGCTGGCGCTCCTGCCTGCCGAGCGCGTCGCCGATATCGTGAACCGTCCCGCCGCCAATGAAGTAACCGAGATGACCACGGCGCCGACGCGCCAGGACGCTGAAGGGCGCATGTTCGCCGATCTCGAGCCGGCGATGCGGGCGTGGGTGCTCGCCCGCTACACACCCCATCCGATCGCGGCGCTCGAGGCGCCCATGGGGCCGACGAACTTCTGGGAGCATACGTGGAAGGCGGCGGTGATCCGCTGCCGGCAGGCGCGCAACCCTCCCGAGTCGCATCAGCGCCGGACGGCGGAGCGCCTGAAGGCCTCGTACACGGAGATGGACACCGGACACTATCCGATGCTGAGCCAGCCCGCGGAGCTGGCGCGTCTCCTCATGTCAGCGTCGTGCGAGCGCGTTAGAGCGTAGATAACACAACACCCGTTCTCAGCCCCCGAGAGCCGGGCCGCGCGATCCGAAGCCGGCTACCGGGCGAAGCGCCCGGGGGCAAAGGCCTCGAGGACGATCGTCGTGCCCCCGGTCAGAACGAGATCGGCGATGGCGCGCCCCATGGCCGGGCCGAACAGGATGCCCTTGCGGCCGGCGCCCGTGGCCATGTAGACATGCTCGAGCCCGGGCACGCGGCCGAGCAGGAGCAGCCCGTCCGAAGCCACCGGACGCAGGCAGGCGGTCTGGTGCACGACCTGGGCGTCCGCCATCGCGGGCAGCATCCTCACCAGGGCTGCGCCGATCTCGTCGCGGGCCTCGGTCGTCGACTCCTCGTCGAAGCCCGCCTCCTCCTCGGTCGTGCCCGCCCACAGCAGGCCGTCGGTCTTGGTGGTGGCATAGTTGTGGCCCCAGCCGACGGAGCACGCGACCGGCGGCCCGGGAGCCTGGAGCCGCAGGATCTGGCCCTTGAGGGGGCGGACCTCGATCGGCACGTCGATCCAGGCCGATGTCTCCCCGCTCCAGGGGCCGAGGGCCAGCACTACCCTGGAGCAGGCGACCTCGTCCCGCTCGAGGATCACGCCCGTGACCTGCCCCCCTTCGCGCCGCAGGCCGGTGACCCGCCCGTGCCGGACAGTCACGCCCAGGCGCTCGGCCGCCCGGGTGAGCGCCAGCACGAGACGATAGGGCTCGACGTCGGCGGTGCCCTCGATCGACACCGCCCCGAGGGTCTCGTCCGAGATGCGAGGCTCCACGCGGCGGGCCTCCGAGGCGTCCAGCCAGCGCGCCGAACATCCCGGTTGCCGCTGCTGCCAGGGCAGGGCGGCCTGGAGCCTCTGCGCGTCGGCCTCGGTGAAGGCCAGGGCGAGCGAGGGCCGCACGCGGAAGTCGATGCCGATGCCCGTTTCCTCGACCACGCTCTCGGCCAGCTCGCGGTGCAGCCGCATCCCGTCCTGGGCGATCTCGGCGAGGGGCCCTGGGATCCCGAAGCCGGTCACCGGGCTCAGCCCGCCATAGGCGAAGCCCGAAGCATGGCTGCCGATGGCGTCGCGCTCGACGACGACGCTGGGAACGCCCGCCTTCGCGAGGTAGTAGGCAGTGACCATGCCCACGATGCCGCTTCCCACGATCACCACCTCGCCACTGGCCATTTGGGCCGGATCCTCTCTCCCTCGACCTCACGCTAGTCGTCGTCAGTGCGTAAGTAACACAATGCTTGTTCTCGGCGTACGGGACGGGGCGAAAGCAAGCGTCAGCGCCGCCAGCTTCTCCAGAAACTCCACTGGCTCGAAGAGCAGATGCGTCGTCCCATCGCTCCAGCCGCACCTCAGCACGTAGCGGCACAGCCTCCCGCCTGTGGTATTTACGAACAACTTGTCAAGTTCGACACGCCTCAGCTCCACCAAAATCTTGCGGGGCTACGGAGCGCTCCGTAGCCCCGTTTGTTTTCCGACCGCCGTCAGAGCTTCAGCGTGAACTTCTGGAAGGTGTGGCAGTCCTGGCGGACGATGCCGAGCATGCGGCCCGAGGATAGGCTATTCGAGAGGGGCGTCGTCCGCCCTCGCGGCCGTCTCCTGCCAGGACGTGCGCAGTTTTACTCGCGTGGCCACTCTGATTACCAGGACATTGGCGTCGGGCGCTTCCGTCTTATAGGAAGCCAGATCAGGTTTGGGTTGCTGAATGCACCCGCCACCCAGCACACTGCCTTGCGAAGTGACGTGCTTTTGGAGGACAAAGTTTGCTTCGTGCTTGAATTTTCTGTAGACGATATATTCAACGGTATATCGTTTGCAATCCTCATCGACGACAGGCATCGTGCCGTCCGCCGACGGAGAACTGGGTAAGTCATGGGCACGGCCATAAAATTGAGTCCGCTGTTTGATACGCTGGTTCGTGCGCGGATCGACGAAGGTGTTGGACTTGCTGTTCATTGAAAAGTCCGCGACCCAGAAGGGGCAATTCGGACTCGTGCGATACCCATGCTTTCCGGAGATGCTCCGAAGGCTGTGTTCCGTGAAGGCCTCCGGGATAAAGTACGTCGCATCGGCCTGTGCATTGGCGCACAACGTTTCGACGGTGACCGAACCAGGCATCCTTTCCGATGTTCCCTTTGTGTCGGGAGCCGCCAAGGCAGTGGACACAACAAGAATCGCCAACAGCATGAAGAAACCTTTCTGCATCATGCTGATTCCTTTCCCTCAATCGTTGGTTTCGTGATGCGTCAAATCACGCGTTATGTGAAGAGCGTAGATAACATACCACCCGTTCTCAGACCTGAACTGGCAGGGCTATAGGGCGCTCCGTAGCCACGTGTGTTTTCCGGCTCCGGTCAGGGCTTCAGCGTGAACTTCTGGAAGGTGTGGCAGTCCTCGCGGGCATGCCCTCGACTCACCGCGAAGGTCCAGGTCACCTCCGCCACGTAGATGTCGCCGCGCGAGTCAACCGCCAAGCCGTGCGGGGCCGCGAAGCTGCCGGGCTCCTCGGCATTGAGCGTGCCCCAGCGGGCCAAGACCCGGCCGTCCTTGTCGAAGACGCTGACCCGGCCGTACTTCGACTCGAGTGTCGGCCCGTGCCGCTGGGAGGTCTGGCCCTTGTGCCACCACAGCTCGGACACGTGAGCCCGGCCCTGCGCGTCGAACACGAGGTGGGTCGGCCGCTGGGTGTCGGTCCACTCGCTGAGATACTCGCCGTCCGGGCTGAAGATCTGGATGCGGTCGTTCTCGCGATCGCAGACGAAGACGCGCCCATCGGCCGCCACGGCGATGCCGTGCGGCAGGAAGAACTCGCCGGGGCCGCCGCCCGGCGTGCCCCACGATCGCCGAAGCTCCCCGGTTGGCGAGAACTGGTGCACGCGGCAGTTGCCGTAGCCGTCGGACACGTAGAGGTCGCCCTTGGGCCCGACCGCGAGGTTCGTCGGGCGGTTGAACGGGCCGGCGGCCCGCGAGACGGTGCCGGTGTCCTTGCCGTCGTAGCCGGTGTCGGACGGCGTGTTCAACGTTCCAAGCGTCATCAGCAGCTTGCCGTCCGGCGTGAACTTGCGGATCGTGTGATTGCCGTCGTCCGTGCAGTAGAGCATTTCGTCCGGCCCGACGCTGATGCCGTGGGTCCGGTACGTGAACTCGCCCTGGCCCCAGGAGCGCAGGAACCTGCCGCCGGAATCGTAGACAATGATGGGGTGATCGCCGCGGCAGATCAGGTAGACGCGGTCTTCCGAGTCCACCGCCACGCCGGCGACATCGCGGTGCTTGTATCCGGCGGGAAGCTGCTCCCAGCCCTCGAGGACCTCGTAGCGCAACGCGCTCGACTGCACCATGGCTCGCCTCCGCCGCTCAGCTGTGCTTCGGGGTTCACTGCGTCCACCTGTGAGAGGGCCAGACTATGAGAGAAGCGCACGACCCTGTCAAGCGAGCGACGGCTATCCCGTGTCGCCGACGAGCTTGGCGGCCTCGATGCCGGCAAGCGCGCAGGCCTCGTCCTTGTCCGACGTATCGCCGGAGATGCCGACCGCGCCGATCACCGTCCCGGCGCCGTCGCGGATCAGGACGCCGCCGGGCGCGGGCACCACCCGCCCGTCCGACATCGCGTTGAGCGCGGCGAAGAACGGCGCCTGCTGAGGCTGCTCCGCCACGCGGCGGGCCAGGGCGCGCGAGCCCATGCCCATCCCGAGCGCGCCCCAGGCCTTGCCCACGGCGATCTGGGGACGGATGATGCCGGCCCCGTCCTCACGGGAGAAGGCCTTCAGGTGCCCGCCGTCGTCCAGCACCGCCACGGCCAGCGGCGCGCAGCCCGTTTCCCGGCCCTTCCTGAGCGCCGCCTCCACCACCGTCGTCGCCTGCTCGAGCGTGATCCCGGCCACTGTGAGTCCTCCTCTTAGTCCTTCGGCAGACCCAGCACGCGCTCGCCGATGATGTTGCGCTGAATTTCGCTGGTGCCTCCCGCGATAGTGTACTGGCGGGCGCTGACGACGCGGTTGTACCAGCGCGGGCCGTCGGGCACGGCCGTGCTCGGCCGGTTGACCAGCACGCGGGGGCCCAGCAGCTCGCCGGCGAAGTCCGCAATGCGCACGCCGAGCTCGGAGCCGAACAGCTTGAGGATGGAGCCCTCGGGCCCGGGCGGCTCGCCGCGGAGCTGGCGCGTGATGTTGCGGAGCCGCGTGTACCGAAGGCAGGTGGCGTCGATCCAGAGCTGGGAGAAGCCCTGACGGACCAGCGGGTCCTCCCATGCGGGCCGGCCGGCGACGTAGAGCTCTCCGGCCAGGGCCCGGAGCCGCGCGAGCTGCTCGGTATAGCCCCGCCCGCCGCCGGACTTGCGCTCGTACATGAGCGTGGTCATGGCCGGCCTCCAGCCCTCGTTCTGCCGCCCGATCAGATTCTCCTTCGGCACGCGGACGTCGACGAAGAAGACCTCGTTGAAGTGGCGATGGCCGTTCATGAGGACCAGCGGCCGCACGGTGATGCCGGGCGTCTTCATATCGGCGAGCAGGTAGCTGATGCCGCGGTGCTTGGGCGCCGCCGGGTCGGTGCGCACGAGCGCGTAGATCCAGTCGGCGAACTGGGCGCCCGACGTCCACACCTTCTGGCCGTTGACCACGAAATGATCGCCCCTGTCCTCCGCCCGGGTCGCGAGGCTTGCCAGGTCGGAACCGGCGCCCGGCTCGGAGTAACCCTGGCACCAGATGTCCTCGCCGCTCAGGATGCGCGGCAGGAAGCGCCGCTTCTGCTCCTCGGTGCCCCACTCGATGATGGTCGGCCCCGCCATGTTCACGCCGGAGTAGCCGGGCAGGACGGGAGCGCGAGCGCGGAAGTACTCCTCATCGAAGATGATCTGCTCCAGCAGCGTCGCGTCCCGGCCGCCATAGCTGGCCGGCCAGGAGATGCCGACCCACCGGGAGGCGTACATCCTCCTCTGCCAGGCCACGCGGCGATCGAAGGTCGCGCGGTCCGGCGCGACGCGCTCGTCGAAGGCATCGTCCACGCACAGGTCCGCCGGCAAGTTTTTCTCGAGCCAGCCGCGGACCTCGCGGCGAAAGGCCTCCTGCTCCGGCGTGTACTGGAAATCCATGGTCTCTCTTCTAACACCGGCGGCCGCACGACTCAAGGCGGCCGGCGCCGGCTGATCCCTCGCGCGCATCGCTCTCGGATTTGCTACTGTGCTCCTCATGGCCGCCGGCGCATCGACCCCCCAGGTTCCTCCGCCGGCGCGCGCCGAGCTCGCGCCCACGGGCAAGCTGCGCGCGGGGATCAACTATGGGAACGTGATCGTCGCGAGGAAGGATAAGGCGACGGGCGAGTCCACCGGCGTGGCGATCGACCTGGCGCGGGAGCTGGCGAAGCGTCTGGGCGTGCCCGTCGAGATCGTCGCGTACGACAGCGTCGGCACGATGGTCGACGGAGCCAAGGCTGGCGCGTGGGATATCGCGTTCCTCGGGGCCGATCCGGCCCGCGCGGCCGAGATCAGCTTCACCGCCGCCTACGTGGAGCTCGAGGCGACCTACCTGGTGCCGGCCGGGTCGCCGCTGCACGCCATCGCCGACGTTGACCGTGACGGCGTGCGCGTCGCCGCGCCGGCCAGGGCCGCGTATGAGCTGTTCCTCACCCGGAGCCTGAAGCGCGCCCAGCTGGTGCGGGCGCAAGGCGCCGACGCGGCCATCGCCCTGCTGGTTTCGGGACAGGTGGAAGCGCTCGCCGGGTTGAGGCAGGCGCTCATAACGCCCGCCGCGAAGCTGCCCGGATCGCGCATCCTCGATGGCCGGTTCATGGCGGTGCAGCAGGCCGTGGGCATCCCGAAGGGCCGCGACGCCGGCGTGACGTATCTTCGCGGCTTCGTCGAGGAGGCAAAAACCTCTGGGCTGGTCGCCCAAGCGATCCAGAAGACCGGCGCCATCGGCGTGTCGGTCGCGCCCAAGGCCCCGGTCCAGTAGCTCTTCGTTCCCTTTCTCGGCTGCGGGCTACTTGCCCGCGGCGCCCGAGGAGGGCAGCTGCAGCGCCTCCGGCCGCGCCGGGCGCATCCGCCGCCACAAATCCCGCCAGCCGCCCACGCGCTCGCGCAGGCCCTCGAGCTGGAGGTAGATCACGGGCGTGATGTAGAGCGTCAGGAGCTGGGAGAGGATGAGCCCGCCCACCACCGAGAGGCCCAGCGTCCGCCGGGCGTCGCTGCCCGCCCCGACGCCGACCGCGATCGGCAGCGTCGCCATGAGCGCCGCCATCGTCGTCATCATGATCGGGCGGAAGCGGAGCAGGCACCCCTGGAAGATCGCCACACGGGGGGATTTGCCCTCGCGCTGGGCGACGATCGCGAAGTCGATCATCATGATGGCGTTTTTCTTCACGATGCCGACCAGCATGATGATGCCGACGAAGCCGTAGAGGTTCAGCTCCTCGTGGAAGATGAGGAGCGTCAGAAGCGCCCCCATCGCCGCAGACGGCAGGCCGGAAAGGATCGTCAGCGGGTGGATGAAGCTTTCGTAGAGGATGCCCAGGATCAGATAAATCACGAGGACCGCTGCCAAGAGGAGGAGCCCCAGGCCCTTGACCGAGGACTGGAAGGCCTGCGCCGTGCCCTGGAAGGTCGTCGTCAGCGTCGCCGGCAGTCGCAGCTCGCGCTCGAGCCCGCGGATCTCCGCGACGGCGTCGCCCAGCGGCACGCCGGGCTTGAGGTTGAAGGAGATCGTCACGGCCGGCAGCTGACCCAGGTGGTTGACCGTGAGCGGGCCCACGGAGCGCGTGAGCTTGGCGACGGCGCTGAGCGGCACGAGCTTGCCCGAAGTCGACCGGATGTAGAGCATGCCGAGCGCGTCGGGGTCGTCCTTGAACCGGGGCAGGAGCTCCATCATCACCCAGTACTGGTTGGTCGGCGTGTAGATCGTGGAGACCTGGGGCGCGCCGTAGGCGTTGTTGAGCGCGGCCTCGATCTGCGAGGCGGTGACGCCCATCGCCGAGGCGCGGTCGCGGTCGATCTCGACCAGCACCTGCGGGCTCGTCACCTGCAGGTCCGAGTTGACGTCGAGGAAGCCCGGCAGCCCGCGGACCTTGTCGAGGAGCACCGGCGCCCACTTGTAGAGGTCGGCCGCGTCGGCGTCCTGGAGCGTGTACTGGTAGGCGGCCTTGGTCAGGTTGCCGCCGATCCGTATCGTCGGCAGCTTCTGTGGGTACACGGTGAAACCGGGGATGCCGGTGAGCTTGGCGCGCAGCTCCTGGATGATCTCGTCCACGCCGGGCCGCTCCGCGCGCGGCTTGAGGCGGATGAAGAACCGCCCCGTGTTCGGCACGACGCTCGTGTTGCTGGCCCCCATCGACGACATGAAGGAGGAGACGTACGGCTGCTTCAGCACGATGGCGGCGGCTTCCCGCTGGTGCGCCATCATGCTGTCGAAGGAGATATCCTGCGCGCCTTCCGTGAAGGCGAAGATCTGCCCCGTGTCCTCGTCGGGGATGAAGCCCTTCGGGACGGCCATGAAGAGCCACCCCGTCCCCACGATCGTCGCCACGAAGACGCCGATCGTCGCCTGCGGATGGCGGAGCACCACCTCGAGCGTCCCCCGGTAGGCGGCCAGCATGCCGGCGAAGACGCGCTCGGAGGCGCGGTAGATCCTTCCGTGCGAGGCGGTCGGCGGCTTGAGGAAGCGGCTGCAGAGCATCGGCGTCAGCGTGAGCGACACGACGCCTGAGACCAGGACGGCGATGACGATGACGGAGGCGAACTCGTGGAGCAGGCGGCCCACCACGCCGCCCATGAAGAGCACCGGGATGAACACGGCCGCCAGCGCCAGCGTCATCGAGATGATGGTGAAGCCGATCTCGCGCGAGCCCAGGAGCGCCGCCTGCATGCGCTCCATGCCGTGCTCCATGTGCCGGATGATGTTCTCGAGCACCACGATAGCGTCGTCCACGACGAACCCCACGCACAGCGTCAGCGCCATGAGCGAGAGGTTGTCGATCGTGTAGCCGAGCGCGTACATGCCGGCAAAGGTGCCGATGATGGACATCGGCAGGGCCAGGCTCGGGATGATCGTCGCCGAGACATTTCTCAAGAAGAGGAAGATCACCAACACCACGAGCGCGATCGCCAGCAGGAGCGTGAACTGGACCTCGCCGACCGAGGCGCGGATGGACACCGAGCGGTCGTAGAGGATGTTGAGGTTGATGGAGGCCGGCAGCTGGGCCTGGAAGCTCGGGAGGATCTTCTTGATCGAGTCCACCACCTCGATGGTGTTGGTGCCGGGCTGGCGCTGGATGGCCAGGATGACCGAGCGTTCGTCGTTGTACCAGGAGGCGACCTTGTCGGTCTGGACGCTGTCGAGCACGGCGCCGAGCTGCTCCAGCCTGATCGGCGAGCCGTTCCGGTATGCGACGATGAGCGGCCGGAAGGCGGCGGCGTTCGTCAGCTGGCCCGTCGCCTGGACGTTGAAGGACTGGTACTGGCCGTAGATTGTGCCGGTGGGAAGATTGACGTTGGATTGGGCGATCGCCTGCTGCACCTCGTCGATGCCGACGCCGAGCGTCGCCATGGCGCGCGGGTCGAGCTGGACGCGCACCGCGTACTTCTGCGAGCCGAAGACCTGCACCTGGGCGACGCCGCTGATGGTCGAGATCCGCTGCGCCAGCATGGTCTGGGCGTACTCGTCCACGGTGTACAGCGGGAGCGTCAGCGAGCTGAGCGAGAGGTACAGGACCGGCTGGTCGGCCGGGTTGACCTTCTTGTACGACGGCGGCGTGGGCATGCCGGGCGGCAGGAGCGGCGCCGCGACCGCGATCGCCGCCTGGATGTCCTGGGCCGCCCCGTCGATGTTCCGGTCGAGGGTAAACACGACCGTGATCTGCGTCAGGCCGAGGGCGCTGGTGGACGTCATCGAGTCGATGCCCGCGATCGTCGAGAACTGCCGCTCGAGCGGCGTCGCGACGGCGGAGGCCATGGTGTCCGGGCTGGCGCCGGGCAGGCTCGCGGCGACCTGGATGACCGGGAAGTCCACGTTGGGCAGGTCGCTCACCGGCAGCTGCCGGTACGCCATGGCGCCGAAGATCAGGAGGCTCGCCATGAGGAGCGTCGTCATCACTGGCCGGCGGATGAAGAGATCGGTGTTCATTTGGGCGCGGGCGCGGGGCTGGTGGGCGCTGGCGCGGGGCTGGTTTGCGCTGGCGCGGGGCTGGTCGGACTCGCCGGCCCCGCGGGCTTGACGTCCACGCGCGTGCCGGTGACCAGGCGTAGCTGGCCGTCCGTCACCACGCGCTCGCCGACCTGCACCCCCTGACGCACGATCGTGAACGGCCCGCTCGCGAAGGCGACCACGACCGGGCGCGACTCGACGGTCGAGTCCGGCTTGACCACGAAGACGTACTGCCCCTTCTGGCCGGCCTGGATCGCCTGCGAGGGCACCACGAGGGCGTTGGGCTCGGTGCGGACCGTCAGCGTGACCGTCGCGAACTGCCCGGGCCAGAGCGCGTTGTCCGCGTTCTCGAACGCCGCCTTGAGCTGGATCGTGCCCGTCGCCGTGTCCACGGTGTTGTTGACGAAGCTGAGCGTGCCGCGCGCCCTGACGCTCTGCCCCTGCGGCGTCGCCTCGACCGCGAGCGGCCCCTTGGCCCGCTCGGTCTTGACCTGGTCGAGGAAGCGCTCGGGCACGGAGAAGACGACGTTGATCGGGTGCACGCGGTTGATGATCACCAGGGGGTTGCCGATGTCGTTGGCCTTGACGATGTTGCCCTGGTGGATGAGGAGGTTGCCGGTCCGCCCCTCGATCGGCGCGCGGATGGCGGTGTAGGTCAGCTGGACCTTCGCGTTCTCCACGGCCGCCGCGTCCGCCTGCACGAGCGCTTTCTGGTTCGCCACCATGGCGCGGGCGGCGTCCACGGTCGCCAGCGCCGACTTGTGCGCCGTGAAGATCTGGTCGTACTGCTCGCGCGCGATCAGACCGCCCTGCACGAGCTTCTTGTAGCGCTCTTCCTCAACGCGCGCGTTGTCGGCCTGCGCCTGGTCGCGCGCGAGGTTGGCCTCGGCCTGCGCGATGGCCGCCTGGTGTTGGGCCATGGTCGCCTGCGCCTGCTGGAGCGCCGCCTCGAAGGGCCGCGGGTCTATCGAGAAGAGGAGCGCGCCCGCCTTGACGTCCTGGCCTTCCTTGAAGTGGACCTGGAAGATCTGCCCGCTGAGGAGCGAGTACACGGACACGGTCGAGGACGCCTGGACGTTGCCGATGCCCTCGATCACCACCGGCACGTCGCGGGTCTCGACGGTGGCCGCGGTAACGGGCACGGCGGGCGCGCGTGGCGCCGCCTTGGCCTTGGCGTCGCCGTCGCTCCTGGAGCAGGCCGCGAGGGCAAGGACGGCGACGGAGAGCGCGAGCGCCGCGGCGCGCCGGGGCGTCATCGCCGGGCCTCCGCGGGCTGGCGCTGACGCGCGGGTCTCAGGCCGTCGGCCAGCCGCCGGAGGAAGGCGGCGTGGCGCGTCACGAAGGCGCGGTCCGTCGGCCTGAGCCCGGTCAGCAGGAGGGTGAACTGCGGGAAGGCCGTAGGGAATGTCGTCAGCGCGACCATCGCGAGCAGGAGATGCCCGGGATCGAGGTCGGCGCGGAGCAGCCCGCGCGCCTGCCGATCGCGCACCTGGCCCACGCCCTTCTGGAAGGCGGCGCGGCGCTCGGCATCCCCGCTCACCGCCCCCTCGGCCGAGCCGAGCGCCTCCCACTCCATGAGCCGCACCCAGTCGCGGTCCCGGCAGGCCGCGTCGAACCAGAACGCCAGGCTCTCGGCGGCGTCGTCCGGGGCCGTCACGGCCCACGCGGACCGCTCGCGGACCTTGCGGGCGAGGATCTCGCGGAAGAGATGCGCCTTGTTCCCGAAGTAGTGGTAGAGCATTCGCTTGTTGATACGCGCCCGCCGTGCGATGCGATCCACGCGCGCGCCGGCAAAGCCCTTGTCGGAGAACTCCCTGAGCGCAGAGGCGAGAATGCGCTCGCGGGTGCGCGCCGGGTGGTGCCCGACGGGGTGCTGGCGGGGTCGCAGCAGAGAGACTGTGGCCATGGCTAAAGTAACCAGTTAGATAATAACCGGGCGTCCCGCGCCGCGCAAGGAGCCGGATGCCTTCACACTTCTTTACACGCGGCACACACGGTCCTGACGCGCGGGAGTGATAGGGTAGCAGCATGGCGTACCGCACGGCCGCGCTCCTCATCGACGACGACGCCCGCCTGGGCGCCCTGGTGGCGGAATATCTCGGCAAGCACGAGATCGACGTCACGATCGCAGGTGACGGGCCGCGCGGCCTGATCGCGCTCCACAAGAGCCGCCCCGACCTCGTCCTGCTCGACCTGATGCTGCCCGGCATGGACGGCCTCGAGGTCTGCCGCAAGATCCGCGCGACGGCCGAGTGGGCCTCCCTGCCCGTCATCATGCTGACCGCCAAGGGCGAGGACGTGGACAAGGTGGTTGGGCTCGAAGTCGGCGCCGACGACTACCTCGCCAAACCCTTCAACCCCCGCGAGCTCCTGGCGCGGATCCGCGCCGTGCTGCGGCGCACCCGTCCCGCCGCGACGCCGCCGCGGCTGCGGGTGGGACGGCTCGAGCTCGACTTCGCCGCGCGAGAGGTGACGGTGAACGGCAAGCGGCGCGTCCTCACCCACCACGAGTTCGAGCTCCTCGCCACGCTCGCGCGGGCGGCCGGCCGCGTGCTCTCGCGCGAGCAGATCCTCGAGGCGCTCAAAGGCCAGGCCGAAGCCTTCGACCGCTCGATCGACGTCCACATCGCCAAGCTCCGCGCCAAGCTCGAGACCGATCCCAAGGAGCCGCGCTACCTCAAGACCGTCCGCGGCGTCGGCTACATGCTCGCGCGCGAGGCAGACTGAGATGCGCCGGCTTTTCGCGCGAATCTACCTCCACTTCCTGGGCGTGCTGCTGGTGGTCGCGGTCGCGGCGAGCCTGGTCTTCGCCTTCACCGCCCGCAGCGCCTTCGTCCAGGAGTCGGCCTGGCGGACGTCGCGCCACGCGGGCAGGATCGTGGGCGAGGTCTTCCGCGACCCGCCGGAGCTCGCGCGCCGCGTGAAGCTGCTCCACGACGAGCTCGAGATCGACCTGGTGGTACGCGACCTCGAGGGGCGAGTCCTCGCCGCCGCCGGCGCCGAGCCGCCCGCCTTCACCGCCGAGGAGCTCGGCCAGGCCCGAACCGGGCGGCGCATCGTCCACCCGACCCCAGCCTGGTCGACCGTCGGTCCGGTGCGCGAGCCGGGAACGGGCGCTGTCATCGGCACGGTCGTGAGCGCGGCGCAGCAGCGCCCCCTCTGGGCCGCCTTCACCCGCCCCGCCTTGATCCTGAGCCTTGTCCTCGTCCTCGTCGCCATCGCGTCCGCGCTCCTCGCCCGCCGCATCTCGCGCCCCGTCGAGCGGTTGACCGAGGCGGTGCGCCGGCTGGGCGCGGGCGACCTCGCCGCCCGCGTGCCGATCGGCACGCGGAATGGCGAGGACGAGCTCTCCGAGCTGACGCGGGCCTTCAACGACATGGCCGAGCGTATCGAGCGGCTGATCGCGGGGCAGAAGGAGCTCATGGCCAACGTCTCGCATGAGCTCCGCTCGCCGCTGACGCGGATCCGCGTCGCGCTCGAGCTCCTGCCGCACGACGGCGGTGCCGACGCGCGGCTCAAGGACGTGGAAGCGGATTTGGACGAGCTCGAGCGGCTGATCGAAGACGTGCTCACCACCACGCGGCTCGAGGCGACGGGGGTGCCGCCTCGCCTCGGGATGATGGACGCGCGCGAGGTCCTCATGGACGTCGCGGAGCGCGCCGCCGGCGATCCCCGGCTGGCCGCCGGCTCCGTGCGGGTCGCCGCGGGTCCGGCGATCGAGCTCACGGCCGATCGCGCGCTGCTCCGGCGCGCGCTCTGGAACCTCGTGGACAACGCGGCCAAGTACGGCGCCCCGCCCATCACGCTCCAGGTCGAGCGGGACGGAGATCACGTGGCGCTGTCGGTCACGGACCAGGGTGACGGCATAGCGCCGGCGGAGCGCGAGCGGGTCTTGGCGCCCTTCTACCGGCTCGACAAGGCGCGCACACCGGGCGAGGCATCGGGCGGCTTCGGCCTCGGCCTCACGCTGGCCAGCCGCGTAGCCCAAGTCCACGACGGCGCCATCACCATCGGCCCCGCCGAGACGATCAACGGGACCGAGCGTGGCTGCCGGGTGACGCTGACGCTCAGAACCGCGCCGGCAAGAGTACGATAGGGGAAGGGCAGAGGAGGACGGCTATGAAGACATCAGCTGCGGCGCTGTCGACGGTCCTGGTGCTGCTTCTCGCGGGCGCCGCCCAGGCTCAGTCCAGGATGCCAGACCCGCGGGGCGGCATCAGCGGACACGGGGTCAGGAGGCCTCCGCTCCCGACTCGGCCCCCGTCCTTTGTCCGGGCGCCGTTCTTTGGGCGGCATCCCTTCTTCTTCGGCTCCGGGCTCGTCGTCCAGTCCCCCGTGGCCGCCGCCCCTTCGACGTACGTCTATAGCTACCCGACCCCGGTCTATGTCCCGTATCCGGCCTACAGTCAGCCTCAACCGCAGTACTGGGCCTACTGCCGGAGCGCGCAGGGTTACTACCCGTACGTGCCCGAATGCCCCGGAGGATGGCTGCCGGTCCTGCCGACGTTGACGCCGCCTCCGGCGCGGGCTTCGGACGACACCGAACGTGAACTGAAGCAGGCGCCGGCCGGCGGCATGCCGATCGAGGAGATTCGCGAGCGGATTGCGCGCTCGCGGGCGGACTAGAGCAGCTTCAGGCCGTCAGTCCCAGGCCGTCAGTCCCGGGCCGTCAGTCGAGAATGAACGTGCGCGTGGCGACTACCTTCCCGCCCGCGTGCTCCACGACACAGACCCATCGGAAGAAGAAGAACCCCCCGGACGCGGAGATGATGGCGGGCCGGCCCGGCTTCGGGTCCTGCCACGACATGACGTTGAGCCCGCTGGCCCTCGCTTTCGCCTCCTGCTCGGCCGCCGACGCGCCGGCCACCGCCCCGGCGCACAGGTCGGTGACCTGTGACCGGGCCTGCCAGACTCGAACCGCCGGCCACGCGAGGACGAGACAAAGGACCGCGGTTGCGGCCAATGGACGGCGGCCCCAGCGAGCGTACCAGGTCAGAGGAGCGCGCCTTCGTGGCGCAGGAGCCACTGTTTGCGCGGAAGCCCGCCCGCGTAGCCCGTGAGGGACGCGTTGCTCCCGATCACGCGGTGACACGGGATGACGATGGCCACGGGGTTGAGAGAGTTGGCGAGCCCGACCGCGCGCGAGGCGGTGGGACGTCCGATCGAGGCGGCGAGCTGACCGTAGGTGCGCGTGGTCCCGACCGGAATCTTCCTGAGCGCCGACCAGACCGTCTGCTGGAACTCCGTGCCGCCCGGGTCCACCGCGATGCCGTCGAACGAGTGGAGGTCGCCCGCGAGGTAGGCGCGGACTTTCTCGCTCACGCCGAGCGGATTCGCTTCGTGCCGGAGCACGAGGTCCTCGAAGCGGCGCGTGAGGAGCTCCTTCATGCGCTCCTCGCAGTCACCGAAGTCGAGCGCGCAGAGCGCCCGGGCGTCCGTGACGACGACGATGGGGCCGAGCTCGGAGTCGATCGTGTCGGTCCTGAGCTCGATGGCCGTCGAGGCTTCGCCCCCGGTCACCGGCAGAGGACCGCCCGGGATCACGGGGCCGGCCGCCGGATGCGGATGATCATGAACGCGCGCATGTCAGGCCGGCGTGTGCGCGAAGGGCAGCTTGGCGAACCGCGCGCGCTCGACCTCGATCACCAGCACCACGCGCTGCTCCGGATTCTGCCGCATCGGGAACTCCTTGCCGGTGTACTTGCGCGAGATGCGGTCCATGATCTTGAAGTCGGCGTCCTTCCAGCGCTCGGCCACTCGGCCGCGGAGCTGCGTCTCGACGTAAGGGTTGGCGTAGGCGACCACGGAGAGCGCCACGCGCCCATCCCGCCGCGTGTTCTTGGCCTTGAGCGAGCCTTCGCCGGTGGCGATGAGGATGCGGTCGCCCTCAAGGTCCACCCAGACGGGCGCCGCCTGGGGGGAGCCATCCGGCATCAGCGTCGACAGGTGGGCGAAGTTGGCGCCCCGGATCAGGGCCTTGACGTCGTCAGACAGCGGAATGCCCATGCGTCCTCCCCTTCGTGGGCGAGGTCGGCCGTCGTCACCGGGCGGGGTAGAAGACGATCACGAGGCGCCGTTGCCGCTGTGCAGGATCACGAAACCGCGTTCGCGCAGGTTCGCGTCCACGTCCTCGTGCCGGCGGCGGTCGCTCTGCCGGCGCTCGCCCGACGCGGGGACCGCGCGCTGGCGGCGCTCGCCCACCCGGCGGTCCATGATGATGCGGATCCGCTCCTCGTGGCTGAACTCGCGCTGGAGGTAATCATAGAGCTGCGGATTGTATCGCGCGACGACGAAGATCTCTCCGAGCTGCACCATCTCCTCTCCGCATTTCTTGACCCAGTATGGAACGTCCATGCCCCGGAACAACATGAAGGCCGTCACCAGATACTCCTCGGCCCGCGCGCGGTCGCCGGCGAGCCGCATGACCCGCCCGAGGCCCATCTTGGCGTGAGCGACGACGGGCTGCATGCGCAATTCCTCGGCGATGCCGAGCGACTCCCGGTAGTGCTGCTCGGCCTCGGCGAGCGCCGGCGCTCCACCGCGGGATGCCAGGTCGCCGAGCAGGCGCCACGCCCAGGCCTGGTGCCCGCGCTCCTTGTGCGCGACGGCGAGATCGAGCGCGTGCCGCGCCATCTCGCGGGCCCGCTCGCCCTCGCCCGCCGCCATGAGCCCCTCGGCCCAGTGGAGCGTCCACAGCGCGAGGTACGCGTTGACACCGAGGACTTCGCTCAGGTGCACGCCATCCTCGAGCAGCGGCATCGCTTCGGCGAGCCTGCCGGAGAGCGCCAGCCCGAGCCCGAGCAGCGAGGCCGGGATGGGCCGCCAGACGTCGAGGTGCTTCTCGCGGCAGGCCTCGAGGCTCGGCTGCAAGAGCCCGAGCGCCCGCTCGAGGTGGCCGCGTCGCAGCCACACCAGCCCGGCCAGGGTACGCGCAATGGTCTGGCCGTACACGTGGCCGGCCCCGTCCGCCACGCGCAGCGCCTGGTCCACGCAGGCGTCCGCGCCGTGGAAGTCGCCGAGCTCCGCCAGCGTGAAGGCCAGCCACCCGCTCGACGTGACGTAGGAGATGGCCGACTGGTCGGCGGCGGTCCCGCGCGCCTGCGCGAGCGCGTCCACGTTCTGCCGGAGGATGAGCTCGGCGCGCCGGTACTGCCCCTGCGCGTGGCACGAGAGGCCGAGGTAGCCTCGGGCGAGGGCTTGCAGCGCGAGATCCTGGGTCGCGTCAGCGATACGCAGGCAGCGCTCGCCGTAGCCGATGGCGAGGTCGGGCTCGCCGTTCAGGTAGTGATAGTTGACGAGGTAGCTGTACACGCGCCCCAGGCGCGACTCGTCGCCCAGCTCGGTGCCGAGCTGCTCGGCTTCCTTCGAGAGCTGGAGCACCTCGCGCAGCCGTCCGAGCTGGAGCAGCGGCGGCCGCAGCTCGAGCCGGATGTCGATCGTCTGCTCGAGCTTGGCGCGCCCCTCCGGCAGGTGGGTGAGCGCCTGGAGCGCCTGCTCGAGGAACGCGACGGCCTCCTGGTTGCCGGCGCGCGAGGTCGCCTTGGCTCCAGCCTGGCGGAGATAGCCGATCGCCTTCTCCCACGCGTCCCCGCGCACCGCGTGGTGCGCCAGGCGCTCGACCTGCTCGCCCAAGCGGTCGGCGTAGAGGTGCTCGAGCGCGTCCACCAGCCGCGCGTGCAGCACCTTCCGCCGGCCCGTGACCAGGCTGCCGTAGGCGACGTCGTGGGTGAGCGCGTGCTTGAAGGTGTACTCCAGCGCCGGGAAGAGCGTCGTCTCGTAGATGAACTCGGCCGACTGCAGCCGCAGGAGCCCCGCGCGCAGCGCCTCCTCTGGGAGATCGGCGATGGCGTCGAGGAGCGCGAAGGGCACGTCCTTGCCGATGACGGAAGCGGCCTGCAGCAGGCGCTTGTCCTCGGGCTCGAGCCTGTCGATGCGCGAGGCCAGCACCGCCTGGACGGTCGGCGGCATCTGCAACGTCTCGACGGACTTCGCCATGCGGTACTGGCCGCGATCGCCCGCGAGCGCGCCGGTCTCGACCAGGGACTGGACGCACTCCTCGAGGAAGAAGGGATTGCCCTCGGTTTGCGACACTAGAAGCTTTTTGAGCGGGGCGAGGGCCGCATCGTTGCCCAGGATCGCCTGGAGGAGCTCGTCCGCGCTCTCGGGCTCGAGCGGGTCGATGCGGAACTGCGTGTAGTAGCTCTTGCTGCCCCAGCCGTGCGTGTACTCCGGCCGGTAGTTCACCATCAGCAGCAGGCGCGCCGCCGGCAGGCTCTCGACCAGGCTGTCGAGGAACGCCTGCGTCTCCCCGTCCAACCAGTGGAGATTCTCGAAGATCACGAGGAGCGGCTGCACCTGGCTCTCGCGCAGCAGCAGGCGCTTGAGCGCGTCGAGGGTCCGACGCCGGCGCTCGCGCGGGTCGGTGTTCTGTTCGGCCTCATCCGTGGTCACGTCGAGGAGCCCCAGGAACACGGGAATGGTGCCCCGCAGGCTGTCGTCGAGCGTCAAGATCTTGCCGGTGACCTTCTCTTGAATACGCCGCTTGTCGTCGTGATCCTCGATGCCGAAGTACGTCTTGAGGAGATCGCTGACCGGCAGGTACGAGGTCATCCGCCCGTAGGACACCGGCGAGCTCTCGAGGATGAGCCAGCCGTGCGTCCGGTGCGAGTGCGTGAACTCCCAGAAGAGGCGGGACTTGCCCACGCCGGGCTCGCCCGACACGGCCACGATCTGCCCCTGCCCCGCCCGCGCCTTCTCGAGCGTCTCGCGCAGGCGCCCCAGCTCGCCGTCGCGCCCGACGAAGGGGGTGAGCCCGCGCGCGGCCGCCGCCTGCAGCCGCGAGCGGACAGCCCCGGCGCGGACGATCTCGAAAATCTCCACCGACTCGGCAAGTCCCCGCACCGGCACCGGGCCCAACGGCCGGACTTCGATGTACCCCTCGGCCAGCCGCAGCGTGTCCTTGGTCATCAGCGCCGTGCCCGGCCGCGCCAGCTGCTCCATGCGCGCGGCGAGATGCGTCGTCTGGCCGATCGCGGAGTAGTCCATGTGCAGGTCGCTGTCGATGGCGCGGACCACGACCTCGCCCGAGTTGAGCCCGACGCGGATCTGGACGTCGATGCCCTGGCTCCGGCGCAGCTCGTCCGCGTACCAGCCGACCGTCTCCTGCATGCGGAGCGCGGCGTGGCAGGCCCGCACCGCGTGGTCCTCGTGGGCGACCGGCGCGCCGAAGAGCGCCATGATCCCGTCGCCCATGACCTGGTTGACGGTGCCTTCGTAGCGGTGGATCGCCTCCATCATCCGTTCGAGGACGGGGTCGAGGATCTTGCGCGCCTCTTCGGGATCGCGGTCGGCGAGGAGCTCCATCGAGCCCTTGACGTCGGCAAAGAGCACGGTGACGAGCTTGCGCTCGCCCTCGAGCTGGGCGCGCGTGGTGAGGATCTTGTCGGCGAGATGCTTGGGGGTGTACGTCTGAGGGTCGGCGAAGCGGCCCGTCGCGGGAGCGCCCGCCGTCAGCGCCGCGCCGCAGCCGCCGCAGAAGCGCGCCTCGGCCGCCACCTCGGCGCCGCAGGACGGACACGCCCGCGCCTGGCGGGCGCCGCACTGCTCGCAGAACCGGGCGCCCTCGCGGCTCGTGGCCTGGCAGCGCGGACACGTCACGTCACAGCCTCCCGCTCGGGCTCAATAGGCACATCTCCCACACGGAACGTTCCGGGAGTGTAGTCCTCGCGCGGGGCGAGGTCAAGCCGCGGTGGGTCGTTTGTGAACCGTCCTTGAGACCCAGCGCCTCAACCGGCGGGCACACTCCGAGCGCGATCAGCGGGTCTGCCGGAGTTCTTTCTGCTTTTGCTGTTCGCCGGGACTAAAGAAGCCGCACCATGTATTTCCCCCGACCACTGGACTGCTCCCCGGTATGCTGAGGAACCCGCCGAGGCGGTGCACGCAGGCGGAAGGTCGTCGGGATGGCGTTCAGGCTCTCCTTCAGCTCCGGCTCCGTCACAGCGTCGAATCCCACCTGGAAGAAGAACATCTTCTTCTGCTTTGTGTCCTTATTGTCGGGCTCTACGCTGGCGGCTCGGGATTGGGGCCGCGGCTCCGCCGGATGAGCACCCGGACGTCCCTGACGACGTCGCGCTCGATCTCGATGCGCGCCTCTTGCGCGAAGATCTCCCACGCCTCGACGGTGGCGATCCATTTCATGCGTCGGCGCGTCTCGGGCACGGCGCGCCAGCCGCGGTAGATGAGAACGCGTCGATCGGGCTGGTCGCGCCGCTCCTCCTCCTCGACCTCCCTCCCGCACAGCCGCAAGACATCCTCGCGCGAGGTCTTGCCCGGCACGATGCGGTCGAGCGTCTCGGGCCCGAGCACCACCCCGCGCGCCCGCAGACTCGCCTCCGACGCGCCCAGATGCAGCCGCGCCCGCACCCGCGCCAGCAGACCGGGCAGCGCGCGCCCGATGGCAGGACCGAGCGCGGGGCCCGCGGCCAGCAGCAGGAGCGGGATCAGCACGATCATCAGCCCCTGGAGGCGCGAGAAGTACCCGAACTGCACGGTCATGTGCTGGGGCACGATGCCCTCGGCGGCGCCCATGAAGAGCGAGACCACTTCCGTGCTCTCGAGCGTCTCGCTGAGCCGGCGGATGCTCGTCGGCGGATACACCTGCTCGATCCGCAGTTGCTCCGCGTGCGTGAAGTGCACCACCAGCTCGGCGGGCGCCTCGGCCAGGCGGACCGCGCGGTTGCGGTGCTCCGCGTACATGGGGAAGATCGGCCGGTCGCGCACCTCGTTGAACGACAGCGAGAACTGGTGGCGCTCGCCGGTGAAGACGCTCTCGTACCAGGGGAGCTGGCGCGGCTTGATGACGCCGCCCACGCGCATGAGCAGGCTCATCATGTAGGTGACGTTGGCCATCTGCGGTGTCCAGGGGATGCGGATCCACGTTGCCGCCGGGCTCAGGCCCAGCGCGTGGCTGTCCTGGACGAACGTGACGTAGATCGCCTCGCCGACGGGCTTGGGCGCGGCCTCGACCCCCTCGGCGTAGATGTTCTGGGCGTAGAGCGGCAGGCGGCCGTCGCCGACGACTGTAAAACCTCGCTTCTCGACGAACTGCGCCAGCGCCTTGTCCCCCGCCGCGCGGCCATGCGGGTTCGTGACCTCGCCGGGCCAGAGGAGGAAGATGTCCTGCTCGATCCCCGCGCGGCTCTTGCCCGCCGGGATGTCGAGGGCCCAGCGCACCTCCAGGTCAACCGGGGTCAGCGAGGGCGTGACCGTTGCGCGAATGCTCAGCGGGCCGATGGCGAAGGGCGGATCGGGGCGCGAGGCGATGAAGATCTGCGCGTGCGCGTGAGCGGGCGCGAGCACCAGCGCGGCGAGCAGCGCAAACCGCAGCACCAAAGTCACCGGCCTCATGGTCACCGGGCGATGATAGCAGACCTGTGATAGGCTCGGCCCATGCGCGCCACCTCGACGGTCGCCGAGTTCGTCGCCAAGAGCCGCTGGGAGGACTGCCCCGCCGAGGCCGTGGACGCGGCCCGCCGGGCCATCCTCGATTGCCTGGGGGTCATGCTCGCGGGCTCGGTCGAGCCGGCGGCCCGCATCGTGACGGAGATCGCCCGGTCAGAGGGCGGCGCGCCTCTCGCCACGGTGGTCGGCACGTCACTCCGCACCGGCGCCGTGTGGGCCGCGCTCGCCAACGGCACGGCGGCGCACGCGCTCGACTTCGACGACACCAACTTCGCCATGATGGGCCACCCGTCGGCGCCCGTGCTCTCGGCGGCGCTGGCGGCGGGCGAGCTGGCGCTGGCCGACGGCCGGGCTCTCGTCCACGCCTTCCTGCTGGGCTTCGAGGTCGAAACCACGCTGGCCGAGGTGATGAATCCACCGCACTACGAAAAGGGCTTCCACGCCACCGGCACGCTCGGCACGATGGGCGCGGCGGCGGCGGCGGCGCGTCTCCTCGGTCTCGACGCGTCGCAGACGCGCGCAGCCCTGGCCGTCGCGGCCAGCCAGGCCTCGGGGCTCAAGGAAAACTTCGGCACCATGACCAAGCCATTTCACGCGGGGCACGCGGCAAGAAGCGGCGTGCTCTCGGCCTTGCTCGCGCGCGAGGGATTCTCCGCTTCGGAGCAGGCGCTCGAAGGGCCGCAGGGCTACTTCGCGGTGCTGGGCGCGGGCAAGCGCGACGAGGGCGCGCTCGAAACACTCGGCGCGCCGTGGAAGATCCTCAAGACGGGCGTGGCTGTCAAGCCGTATCCCTCCTGCGCCTGCACGCACTCCATCATCGACAGCGCGCTGGAGCTGCGCCGCACCCACGGCATCACTCCCGAGCAGGTGGAGCGGGTCACGGTGGGCGTCAACGCCGCCGTCCCGCGCATCCTCATCCACTCCAACCCGCGGAGCGGCCTCGAGGCCAAGTTCTCGGGCGAGTTCACGGCGGCCGCGGCGCTCTGCGAGGGGTGGGTCGGCATCGCGACGTTCCGCGACGGCAAGACGGACGATCCGGCCATCACGGGGCTGATGAAGCGCGTGCGCGTGGTCGTAGACCCAACGATCCCGGGGGACCTGGAGCGCCACATGTGGACGCGCATGACAGTGCGCCTGCGTGACGGGCGGGAGTTGGCCATCGCGCCCAGGGCCGTGCCGGGACACCCGGACCTGCCGCTCTCGATGGATCAGCTGAGGGAGAAGTTCAGGGACTGCGCGCGTATCGTTCTGTCCGAGGACCGCGTCGAGTCGGTACGCGAGATGGTCGAAGGTCTCGACGGCTGCCCCGACCTCCGCAGCCTGACCGCGATCCTCAGCTAGATCCGAAGCTCCCCTTCCAGCACCGGCACGACGCCGCCCCCGACACGGATCCCCGTGATCGTCTCGCCCTGCATCGCCAGGCGGATGTGGAGAAAGCTCTGCCGTCCCATCTTCGTTCCCTGCTCGCTCACGATTCGGACCTCCGCGCTCTTCCTCACGAGGCCGTTCAGCACGAGATAGGCGCCGAGCGGGCCGCTCGCCGAGCCCGTCGCCGGGTCCTCGGGGACACCCGAGGTGTGGGGCGCGAACATGCGCGAGTAGACCCGGCCGGCGGCGGGATCGGGATCCGGGGCGAACACGAAGATGCCCAGGTGCGGCAGGTGGCCCATGGCCTCGAGGAGGGCGCGGACGGCGAGGACGGCGAGGTCCACCGCCGCCTTGTCGCGCAGCGGGACGAACAAGAACTTGTTGCCCGTGGAGCCTGGCTGGATGGGCGCGCCGGGAAGAAGATCGGCCTCCGCGAGGCCGAGAGCCCGCGCCACCGCGTCGCGGTTCTCGAGCGCGGGGTCGAAGGTCGCGCCCGGGTGCTTCATCCAGATGAAATCCGGCCGCGCGGGATTGCCCTCGACCTCCACGGGTACCGGGCCGATCTTCTCCTCGAGGACGAAGCGCGCCGCGCCCGGGGGCGCCATTCCATGCGCGGCCAGCACCCACGCCGTGCCGACGCTGGGATGACCCGCGAAGGGCACCTCGCGCGCAGGCGTGAAGATCCGGAGCGCGGCGGCGCAGTCGGGACGCGAGGGCGGGAAGAGAAAGACCGTCTCGGAGAGGTTCATCTCGCGCGCGATCTGCTGCATCACGGCGTCGTCAAGGCCGCGCCCGTCGAAAAAGACCGCGAGCGGGTTGCCGGTGAAAGCGCGGTCGGTGAACACATCCACCTGCACGAAGCGGTAGGAGCGCGCGGGCACGGCGGCTATCGTACACCACCCCTCACCCTACCCTCTCCCCTGAGGGGAGAGGGGGGACAAACAGAAACCCTCTCCCCCGCGAGGGGGAGAGGGCCGAAGTTCGAGCTGAGACACTCGCCTCGAGCGGCGAGGCGAGGGCTGAGAGAATGAGGGGGAGGCCTTCGACGTTAGATCAGTGGTGGCAGGCGACACACTCGAGCGGCGCGTTGCGCTTCTTCGTGTCGTCGGCCGTCGCCGGCCGCGGCGCCGCGCCCCACGCATCGGGCGTCGGCTGCACCGCCTGCACGCCCTTCTCGTTCACGGCGCGGTGGCACTCGACGCACCAGCCCATGGTCAGCTTGGGCCCCGGCACGGGCATGGCCGCCAGGTTCATCAGGTCGTTGATGGTGTTCTGGCCCGTCGTGGCGTGCACCTGCTCCATCGCCTCGATGCGGCCGTGGCAGGTCTGGCAGACGAGCCCCGCCTGGATGTGATTCTTGTGCGGGAACTGCGCGTACTCCGGGATCCTGAAGACCCGCACCCACGGGATCGGCTGCTGCTTGTTCCAATAGCCGTGGAGCTTCTGGACCTGCTCGTTGCCCTGCGCGGCCACGATCTTGTGACAACCCATGCACTTCTCCACCGAGGGCACCCCGGCGTCGCTGCTGCGGCGCGCACCCGCGTGGCAGTACTGGCAGGCGATCTGGTATGAGCCCGTGTGGATGACGTGGCTGAAGAAGATGGGCTGCACCGGCCCCTCGCGCGTGGCCGTGACGGGCAGGACCTTGGCGGGATCGTAGGCGGGCTGCGCCAGCGTCCGGACATACGCGATGATCTCATTGATCTGCCGGTCGCCAAGCTGGGGCTTGAAGGGCGGCATCAGCGCGGAGAGCCCGACGGACTGCGGCCCCTCGGCGATGACCCGGTGGAGGAACGCATCGGGCAGCGGGTTCATGACCGCGCCCACGCTGAGGTCCTGGGGCTTGACCGCCAGGTTGGCGCCGCCGGGCCCGTCACCCTTGCCCGCGTCCCCGTGACAGGAGGCGCAGTACTGCACAAACATGTGCTTGCCCCGATCGAGGATCTCCTGGTGCGCGGTAGCCGAATACCCGCCGGCCGCGTGATCGACGGCGGGCGCCTTGGGCGCCGCCGGGACCGCGGCTACAGCGCCCTGGGTCGCCTTTGGGGCCGCCTTGGCGGAATTCTTGGCTGCCCAGCTCGGGAGACCGGCCAACACTCCGATGAAGACGACCGCGACGACGAAGTAGGCGACCCCGCTGGGCCGCAAAAACCGATCCATTCGAGTCTCTCTCCCCCTTTGAACCCGCTACACGATACAGAAATCAGCCGCCAAGGTAAAGGCGTTTGACCTCGGGGTCGGCCAGCAGGGCCGCCCCCGTGCCCTCGAAGCGGTTGCGTCCCAGTTCGAGGACATACGCGCGGTCCGCGACGGCCAGGGCCTTGGCCGCGTTCTGCTCCACCACCATCAGGGTGTAGCCGGCGCGCTTCATCTCGGCGAGCGTGTCGAAGATCAGCGAGACGAACTTGGGCGACAGCCCCAGCGACGGCTCGTCCAGGAGGATGAGCTTGGGATGAGTCATGAGCGCCCGGCCGATGGCGACCATCTGCTGCTCGCCGCCCGAGAGCGTGCCGGCCTTCTGCCCCTGCCGCTGGCTCAGGACCGGGAAGAGACCGTAGACGCGCTCGAGGCTCTCCCGGATCCTGGCGCCGTCCCGCTCGATGTAGGCGCCCATCTCGAGGTTCTCGAGGACGGTCATCTGCGGGAAGACGATACGCCCCTGCGGGACATAGGCGAGCCCGCGCGGCAGCACCTGGTCGGGGCGGAGACCCGTGATGTCCTGGCCGTCGAACACGACGCGCCCGCTCGTCGCGTGCACGAAGCCCACCATCGTCTTGAAGGCGGTGGACTTGCCCGCGCCGTTGGGGCCGATTACGCTGACCATCTCGCCCACGCGCACCTCGAGGGTGACGTCGTGGAGGATGGGCATCTTGCCGTAGCCCGCGGTCAGCCCCTCGGCGCGCAGGAGCGTCGGCGTCACGGCCGCCGCTCGCAGACATACAGGATGTGCGGGTACGGCAGGATGTCCACCATCAGGTGGCGGTGGACCGTGAATCCGACGTCCTGGAGCAGGCGCCCCAGCTCTTCGGCGTCCCAATAGCGAACGGCGGTGCCCGGGTCCATGACCTTGTCGAGGGCATGCGTGAACCAGCGCTTGTAGAAGGGCCGGCGATCCACGTCCTTGATGAGGAGCCGGCCGCCCGGCGGCAGGATCTTGGCGACCTGCTCGAGCAGCGGGCGCACCGCCTCCTCCGGGATGTGGTGGACAATGTCGAGCATGTAGGCCGCGTCGAAGCTCTCACCGCCGCGGAAGTCCATGACGTCGCCGACCTCGTAGCGGACATTCGAGAGGCCGAGCTTGCCCGCCGCGGCCCGCGCCATGGCGATGCGGCGCGGATTGCGGTCGAGCCCCTCGAGGCGCAGCCCCGGATGGACGCTCGCGTAGTAGAGGGAGAAGAGGCCGAAGCCGCAGCCGAGATCGAGCACCCGCCCGCGCTCGGGCAGGTACTGGCCGATCTCGTCGAGGAAGCGCTGGCGGAGGATCCAGAAGCGCCCCCAGCAGTAGCCGCGGACGATCTTGTCCTCGTAGGCGCGAATGACGTTAAGGACTGGCTCGCTGCGCATAGATCCTGTAGCCGTCACCCTCGACGGCGAGCTTGTAGTCCCGCGCGAGGAGCCCCGCCACGGCTGGGAATCCGTCGAGCCGCTCGTAGCCGGGACGGCGCCACGTGTCCTTGAAGACGACGACGGCCGTGGGCCTGCCGCGCTCGAGGTCGCGCGCGACCTCGTCGCGAAGCGCCTGGATGCGGGCGTCGCCTTCGTCGTGGAAGAAGTGGAGGTCGTAGAGGAAGCGTGTCGGCTGGCGGAGGTGCAGGCGCAGGAGGGCGTGCACCCCGCCCTCGCTTACGTCCATCACCTGCACCGGGCCCGCGCCCGCCAGACGCTCCAGGTCGCGCGCGAGAGCCGAGACGCGGCGGGCCTTGTCGGCGATCCACGGCGCGTCGGCCGCGGCCGCGCCCTTGGCGCCCAGGAGCGCCACGGCAACCACGAGGAGGGCGCACGTGAGCGCGCGGGAGAGCGCGGGCGCGGCATCCCAGCGTGAGGGCTGGGCCTGCGTCACCCGCGCGGCGAGCGGAAGCGACGCGAGAGCGCAGACGAAGACCGCGAAGGGATAGCTGTGGTACTCCCACCCCTTGCCCTGAGCGGCGAAATGCACGAAGCCGTAGACGGCGCCCAGCAGGGCGAGCCAGCGGCGGATGCCGTACGCCGGCGAAGGGCGGCGCGCGAAACCCAGAAGGCCGAGCGCGATGAGACAACTCCATATCTGCCAGCCGTAAACGTGCCAGCGGAGCCCTTCCCACACCGAGACGCGCCCGACGCGACTGTAGAGCGGCAGGACGTAACCCGTGACGATGGACACAAAGGGCCCTGCCCCGCCGTGCCACGCGAGCCAGCCCATCACGAGGACGGGCACGGCGAGCCCCGCCGCGCACCAATGCCCGAGCGCGCGCATCGCGCCCGAGCCCACGGCGCCGAGCGCCGCGACGCCGGCGCACGCGATCCAGAAGAGCGCGGCCTGGGGCTTGACCATGACCCCCGCGCCGGCGGCAAGCCCTCCCCAGAGAAGGGGCGCCCGCGCGCCGCCCGATTCCCAGGCGCGCGCCGCTCCCCACGCGGCCAGGACGAGGAAGAGCGTGAGCAGAAAATCGCGCTGCCCCGCCCGCCAGGCCCCGCCGGAGAGGTGATAGAGGATGAAGAGGAGCGCCGCGCCGAGCCCGCTCCACGCATCGCCCATGCGTCGCGAGAAGCCGAAGAGCGCCGCCGCCGTGAGGGCGAGCCACGCAAAGTCGAAGAGCCGCCAGGCGCGATCGCCCTCACCCAGCAGCGTGATCACGCCCAGGTGCAGCAGGTAGACGCCGGGCACGTTCATGTCGAAGACGTCGCGGTAGGGGACGGCACCCTGGGCCACCAGCCAGGCGATGTAGTGCATGAGCGGGGCGTCGTGGATCAGCGGCCACCCCCAGGAGCCCCAGCCGAGATAGAGCGCGAGCGCGGCGCTAGCGGCCAAAATAAGCTTCAATCACTCGCTCGTCAGACTGGATGACGCCGGGAGGGCCCTCGGTCAGCTTCTCGCCGTGGTCGAGGACGAAGACCGTCTCGCAGAGCCCCATGACGACCTTCATGTCGTGTTCGACCAGCAGCACGGTCTTGCCGCGGTCCCGCAGCGTCCGCACCGCATCGAGCAGCTCTTTGAGGAGGGTGCGGTTCACGCCGGCAGCCGGCTCGTCGAGCAGGACCAGCTCGGGGTCCGTCATGAGCACGCGGACGAACTCGACCAGCTTCTGCTGGCCGTAGGAGAGGTTGCCCGCGTACTCGTTGGCAAGCCGCTCGAGCTTGACGAAGCGGAGCAGCTCCTCGGCTCGGGCGCGCGCCTGCGCATAGTCGCCCATGGTCACCACGACCAGGTTCTCGAGCGCCGTCAGCTCCGGGAAGACCCGGATAACCTGGAAGGTCCGGCCGATACCCCGGTGGAAAATCTGGTGGGGCTTGAGCCCGTCGATGCGCTGGCCCTTGAAGCGAATCTGCCCCTCGTCGGCCTGATCGACGCCCGTGATGCAGTTGAAGAGCGTGGTCTTGCCCGAGCCGTTCGGGCCGATCAGGCCGTAGATACGACCCGCTTCGAGCGACAGGGATACCTTGTTGACGGCGGTCACGCCGCCAAAGCGCTTGACCACGCGGTCCACCATCAGGATGGGCTCCATCAGATGGTCCTCGGGAGGTTGTACTTCTGCTGGAGCACGCCCAGAATGCCGCGTGGCATGAGCAGGACAACGCCGACGATGATGGCGCCGAAGAGGAGCTGGTGGAGGTAGATGAACCTGGCCCAGACCAGCTCCTGAAACGTGAACAGCAGGACGGCGCCCAGCACGGGGCCCCAGATGGTTCCCTTGCCGCCGAAGAGCGCCATCACGATCATGGTGATCGTCGTGATGAGGGGGAACACGCTGGTGGGCTCGATGTAGCCCTGGTCCCGGGCCGCCAGCCCGCCCACGATCCCCGGCGCCACGGCCGAGAGAAGGAACGCGTAGAGCTTGTAGCGGAAGGTGTCGATTCCCATCGCCTCGGCCGCCACCTCGTCCTCCCGGATGGTCATGAGGCGCAGGCCGAAGCGGGAAGTGATGATCACGTAGGTAAGCGCGGTGACCAGCAGCGCCACCAGCCCCATGGCATAGTAGATCGGCACGCTCGCGTGGAGCGTGGGCAGGGAGAGGCCGCTGCCGCCGCCGGTGAGGCCCTCGTAATAGGACACGATCACGCGCAAGACCTCGTTGAGCCCCAGCATGGCGATGGCGAAGTACGGCCCCTTGAGCCTGAGGCACGGCCAGCCGATCACCAGCGCCAGCACCATGGCCATGACACCGCCGGCCAGACACGCCAACAGCCACGGCCACCCGAGCTTGCCGATCAGGATGCCGGCCGTATAGGCGCCCATGCCGAAAAAGGCCACGTGCCCGAACGAAACGTAACCGGTGAGCCCCGAGATCAGGTTCCAGGACTGAGCCAGCGCGATCCACATGAAGAGCTGGAGCATGGTGCGGATGCCGTAACCCGTCCCCTGCATCGGGTAAAGCGCCAGGAGGACGAGCAGCACCAGGAAACCGGCCAGCAGCCAGCGCGTCATCACGAGCGCCCCTTGAGCAGGCCCGTCGGTCTCACCAGCAGCACCAGGACCAGCAGGATGTAGGCGACGGCCTCGTTGACCTGGGTGGTGATGAACAACGAGGAGAGCTGCTCGATGAGGCCGAGGAGCAGACCGCCCAGCAGAGCGCCGGGATAGTTGCCGGCGCCGCCCAGCACGATCACCAGGAACGACTTGAAGGTGTAGACCTGCCCCATCTCGGGTTGGATGGCGACCATCACGGCGATCAGGGTCCCACCGGCGGCCGCCAGCGCCGAGGCGAGGCCGAAGGTAATCATGTGGATCCGCTGGACGTTGATCCCACAGACCTGGGCCACCTCGCGGCTCTGGGAGACCGCGCGGATGGCCTTGCCGAGGCGGGTCTGCCGCAGGAACCAGAACGCGCCGGCGGTGATCACGAGCGCGAAGGCGCAGGCGATCACGCGAGACTTGGAGAAAGCGAACGGCCCCAGGACGAAGGACCCGGTGAGATATTCCACCGACCGCACATCGGAGGTGAAGCCGAGCTGAGCCAGGTTGACGATGGCGATGGACACGCCGAACGTGAGCAGCAGCGAGGACAGTTCCGGCGCGTCCACCACCCGTCGCACCAGCAGACGCTGGAGGACGACGCCCACGACGAACAGCGCCGGCATGGACACCAGGAGCGAGAGATACGGGTTCAGGCCGAGCCACTGGAAGAGCCCAAACGTCGTGTAGGCGCCCAGCATGAGCAGCGGCCCGTGGGCCACGTTGAGCACCCGCATGACGCCGAAGACGAGCCCGAGGCCCAGGGCCACCATCGCGTAGAGCGATCCGGCCAGGAGGCCCGAGATGACCACCTGGCCGATCATGGTCGGGGTGATGACGACGGTCATGGAGCCTCGCGAGTCGAGAGGGCCCTGGCGAGCCGGCGCCCGCCGGAGCCCCGGCGGGCGCCCTGCCTGTGGCGAATCAGACGGTCATCTGGTCAGCGTTGGTTCCACGGCGGCGTGGGGAAGCGGATCTTCCCGCCGGCCAGCTCGTCCGGCCACACGATGACCTTCTTGCCGTCGTGCCACTGGAACATGACCATCTTGTGGGAGACCTGGAAGCCGTCCTGGTCCACCTTGAAGCCGCCGTAGACCGTGTTGAAGTCCATCTTGAGGATCGCTTCGCGGATCTTCTCGCTGTCGAGCGACCCGGCGCGCCTGATGCCCTCGACCAGGATCTGGCATCCGGCGTAGCCGCCGGCGGAATGGTAGGAGAGGTCGGACCCCGGGAACTCCTTCTTGTACGCCTCGGCGAACTGCTGGGAACCGGGGTACGGCAGCTCCGGCTCCCACTGGCTGGCGCCGTAGACGTACTCGGCGTTGCGCCCGAGCTGTTCGTAGAACTTCGGCAGGTCACCGCCCACGGTCACCCCGTACATCTTCGGGTTGACGTTGAGCTCCTTCATCTGGCGGGTGATTGCCAGCGCGTCGTCGAAGTAGGTCGCCGCGCCCAGGACGTCTGGGTTGGCCGCCTTCATCTTGGTGAGGAGCGCGGAGAAGTCCGTGTTGCCCTTGGGGTAGGCCTCGACGAAGACGACCTGGAGCCCTTTCTTCTTGGCCAGCTCGATGGTCCCCTGCACCGTGGCCTTCGGGAAGAGCGTATCCTCGTTGATGATGGCCACGGTCTTGAGGCCCCGCTTGGCCGCCACCTCGATCAGCCCCTCGAGGTACACCTCCGCCGGGGACTGGACCATGAAGATGTACTTCCGCCCCTTCCTGAAGATGGAGGTGGTGGAGGCCATGGGGGCCACCATGGGCATCTTGTAGCGGTCGTTGACGTTGGCCACGGCCTCCGTGATGGCCGAGGAGTAGGGGCCCATGATCGCGTCCACCTTGTCCTGAGTGATCAGCTTCTCGTAGAGGCGCACGCCGGTGGCGGGCAGGGACTGGTCGTCGTAGAGCACGAACTCGATCTTGCGCCCGAGCACGCCGCCCTTCTCGTTGACGTCCTTGGCGCAGAGCTGGTAGCCGCGGTGCTGGTTCTGCCCCAGCGCGGCGTAGGTCCCGGTGAGCGATAGCGACGCACCGATCTTGATCGGGGCCTGCGCCTGGGCCTCGGCGGCGCCGAACAGCGCCACCACTGCTAGGGCGCCCACGAGTCTCCACAGCAGTGTGGTCATCGAAGTCCTCCTCAAATGGTCCGGGAACGGACCAGGGTCAACTCGAAATGGTGTTTGTTTCTAGCAAACTTGCCCCGACCTGTCAAGGTCCCAGGCCGGGGAGTCACAGTCGCTCCGGCACGCCGGTGTGATAGTCTCGCCTCGTCATGAAAATCACCGACGCTCACTTGACGCTCTTTGGCTGGGACGACATTCCGGCGACCCAGTACGGCCGGCACACCGGGACGTTCAGCGGCGCGAGCCAGCTCGGCCTCGTGACGATCGAGACCGACGACGGCGTCAAGGGTCACGCCTTCCTCGGCTCGGCCATGCGCGGCGCGCACCTGGACGGGCAGTCGCTCATCCAGTACCTGAAGCCGGTCGTGCTCGGCCAGGATCCGCTCGCGCGCGAGCGCCTCTACCAGGCGATGTGGCAGAAGAACCGCCAGACGACGCTTCGCGCGATTGGCGCTATGGATGTGGCGCTCTGGGACATCGCGGGAAAGATTACAGGCCTGCCCATTCACCGGCTGCTTGGTTCGTACCGCGACAGCGTCCCGGCCTACGCCAGCTCGGCCGTCCTGCCGACCAAGGAGGCGTACGCGGAGGAAGCGACGCGGTTCAAAGCCGAGGGCTGGACGGCTTACAAGATCCATCCGCCTACTGATCCAGTCGTCGACGCGGAGGTCTGCCGCGCCGTCCGGCGCGCTGTGGGCGACGGCTTCACCGTCATGCTCGATCCGACCTGGGCGTACCAGTATCCCGAGGCGCTCCGCGTGGGGAAGGTCATCGAGGAGCTGGGCTTTTACTGGTACGAGGACCCGCTCGCGGATGACGACCTCCTGAGCTACGTGAAGCTCAAGCAGCACCTGGCGATCCCGATCCTGGCCACCGAGTACTCACCGGGCGGCCTCACCGCGTACGCGCCGTGGCTCGTCCACCAGGCGACCGACTACCTGCGCGGCGACGTCGCCGTGAAGGGCGGCATCACCGCCCTCGTGAAGGCGGCGCATCTCGCCGAGGCCTTCCACATGAACTTCGAGATCCACCACGGCGGCAACTCGCTCAACAACGTGGCGAACCTCCACGTGATGATGGCCATCCGGAACTGCGAGTTCTTCGAGGTGCTGCTGCCGGCCGGAGCCCAGAAGTACGGCCTCGCCCAGGACATCGAGGTCGACAAGCGGGGGCTGGTCCACGCCTTCGATGGCCCGGGGCTCGGCGCGGCGATCGACTTCGGCCTCATCGAGCGAAAGAAGATCGCCGTCCTGACCTGAGGGAGCGGGTCAGATTCGTGCTCGCGCGTCCACGGCCATCACGCCGCTGGGACCGGCCACGAGCGGATTCACCTCGATCTCCGCGAGGTCGGCCGTATCGGCGGCGAGCTGGGCGAAGCGGCAGATCGTCTCGGCGAGCGCGTCGAGGTCGACGGGCGGCTCCCCCCGGACGCCCTTGAGCAGGGGCGCCATCCTGAGCTCGCCGAGCATCTCGTGGGCGTCGCGGGCGGCCAGCGGGCAGAGGCGCGCGGCCGTGTCCTTGAGCACCTCGACGTAGATCCCGCCGAAGCCGACCACGACCAGGGGACCGAACTGCGGATCCCTGATCATGCCCAGCAGCAGCTCCTTGCCCGGCGGAGCCATCCGCTGGACCAGCACGCCCTCGAGACGCGCGTCGGGCCGCGCCGCGCGTACGCTCGCGAGCATGGCCGTCGCCGCCTCCGCGACCTCGCCGGCTGAGCCGAGGCCGAGGCGGACCCCACCCACCTCGGTCTTGTGCGTGATGTCGGGGGAGCGCAGCTTGAGCGCCACCGGGAAGCCGAGGCGCTCGGCGACGGAGGCCGCCTCTGCCGACGTGGTCGCCGGCCGCGCCGCCGCGCAGGGGATGCCATAGCTCTCGAGCACGGGCTCGAGCTCCGCCATGCCGAACGTGGACCGACCGGAGGCGCTCAGCCGCGCAACCGCCGCTTTCGACTCCTCGACGCGGGCGGGAAAGCGCGCCGGCTCCGCCCGGCGCCCGCGCCGCTCAAAGAGCCTCGCCATCCCCGCGAGGGTCCTGACCGCCGGCTCCGGAAACGGATAGCACGGGATCCCCGCCTCCTCGAACGCGCGCGCACCCGGCGCGACGCGCGCGCCGCCGACGAAGGCGCCGGCGACCGGGATGGGCCAGCCCCGCGTGGCGCCGATCACCGCCCGCGCCACGCCGAGCGCGTCCGTCGCTGCCTGAGCCGTGAGCACCACGAGCGCGGCGTCGGCCCCGGCGCCGCCGATGGCGTGGAGCGCATTGCTGTAGCGCGCGGCATCGGCGTCCCCGACGAGATCGACGGGATTGGCGAGGCTGGCTGTCGGCGGCAGCACGGCCGCGAGCCGCTCGCGCACGGCCGCGTCGAGCGGGTCGACCGCGAGTCCCGCTTCCCGCGCCGCGTCGGTCGCGACGATGCCGAGCCCTCCCCCATTGGTCACGACGAGGAGCCGGCGGCCGCGCGGCAGGGGCTGGCTCACCAAGCCGCGCGCGAGATCGAAGAGCTCCTCGACGGTGCCCGCGCGCAGCGCGCCCGCCTGCTTGACCGCCGCGTCGAACGCCTGATCGGAGCCGGCGAGGGCGCCGGTATGCGAGGAGACGGCGCGGGCGCCCTCGGCGGAGCGCCCGGCCTTCAGCAGCACGACGGGCTTGACCGCCGCCGCCGCGCACAGCGCCTCGAAGAACCGCCGCCCGTCCGCCACGCCCTCGATATAGGCGGCGATGACCCGCGTCTCCGCGTCAGCGGTGACGGCCTCGAGCAGGTCCGCCTCGGTGAGGTCGGCCTGATTGCCGAGGCTCGCGAAGAGCGAGAAGCCCATGCGGCGCTCGCGGGCCCAGTCGAGAATGGCGACGGCGAGCGCGCCGGAGTGCGAGACAAACGCGATGCCTCCCGCCTCCGGCATGCCGGGGGCGAACGTGACGTTGAGACGGCGCGACGGCCTGATCCACCCGAGGCAGTTGGGGCCGAGGACGCGGATGGGCTGGTCGCGGAGCCACTCGCGGAGCTCGGCCTCCCGCTTCCGTCCGTCCTCACCGCTTTCCCGGAAGCCGGCGGAGATCACGACGGCGCCGCCCACGCCCTTGGCCACGCAGTCGTTGAGCGCGGAGAGAACAGCGGGGGCGGGCACGGTGATCACGGCGAGGTCGACCGGGCCGTCGACCGCGTGGAGCGAGGGAAAGGCCGGGAGCCCCTGGACCGTCGTCGCGAGGACGTTCACCGGCACGATGCGGCCGGCGAAGCCCGCCGAGCGCAGGTTGGCGAGCACGCTGCCCCCGATCTTGGAGGGATCCCGGGAGGCGCCGATCACCGCGATGCTGTGCGGGTCGAGAAACGAGGCGAGCGAAGTGCGGGTCACGCGCCGATCCTGCCAGAGCGCGTGTGCGAGGTCAAACCGGCTCCTCGATGTGCCCGCGCCGATCCTCTCCGTCCCGCAGGGTGCTATGATCTCCCGTGGTCTGGAGGCCGCAGCCTTGGGCCTCTGATTCTCACGGAGGCGGCATGGCGGAGAAGAACGCGCGGGGCCCGCTGGAAGGTCTCCAGGTCCTCGACTTGACGGAGCACATGGCGGGGCCCTACTGCACCATGATCCTGGCCGACATGGGCGCGGACGTGATCAAGGTCGAACGCCCCGGCACGGGCGACTCCTCTCGCGCCATGGGCGACGGCAGCGAGCGCAATCCCTACTTCCGCTACATCAACCGCAACAAGAGAAGCCTGACGCTCGACTACAAGGCGCCCGGCGGCCGCGAGATCTTCCTCAAGCTCGTCATCGGCATGGACGTGCTCGTGGAGAACTATCGCCCCACCGTCATGGACCGCGCGGGCCTGGGCTACGAGGTTCTGCGGCAGAAGAACCCGCGCCTCGTCTATGCACAACTGTCCGGCTTCGGCTCCGACGGCCCCTACCGCGAGCGGGGCGGCTTCGACCTGATCGCCCAGGGCATGGGCGGGATCATGCACGTCACGGGAGAGCCTGACGGTCCGCCGACTTCCGTCGGCCTGCCCATCTGTGACCTCGGCACGGGCATGTGGGGCGTGCAGGGCATCCTGGCGGCGCTCTACGAGCGGCAGCGCACGGGCCAGGGGCAGAAGGTCGAGTGCTCGCTCCTCGAGACAGCCGTCGGTTTCTCCTCGTGGACGAGCGCGGGCTGGCTGGCCGATCACAAGGAGCCCACGCGCCAGGGTTCGCGCCACCGTCAGAATGCGCCGTACCAGCGCTTCGAGACCAAGGACGGCTACATGATGATCGGCGCGGCCGGCCAGGGCATCTGGGAACGCGCCGCCAAGGCTCTCGGGCATCCGGAGTGGATAGATGATCCGCGCTTCCGCCGCGGCGCCGACCGCATGCGCAACCGCGCCGCGCTCGAAGTGGAACTGGCGGCGGTCCTGGCGACAGCGTCGTCCGCGCACTGGAGCAAGGTGCTGGACGATGCGGGCGTGCCCGGCGGGCCCGTGTACACCTACGCAGAGCTCTTTGCCGATCCGCAGGTCCAGCACCGCGAGCTCGTGGTCTACGCCGAGGACGCGGAGCTCGGACGCGTGCCCCACATCCGCACGCCCGTGCGGATGTCCGCGAGCGAAATCGGAGTGCGCGCGACGGCGCCGAAGCTCGGCCAGCACACTGATCAGATTCTCGCGGGCCTCGGGTACGCCTCGGTCGACATCGCGGCGCTTCGACGCGAGCGCGTCATCTAAGCCGCCTCCAGCTCGCGGATGTCGATCTTCCTGATCCGTCACGGCGAGACGCTCGGCAACGCCTCGCGCACCGTTCAGCTGCCCGACAACCCGCTCTCTCCCCGCGGCGTCGCTCAAGCGGAGCGCCTCGCGCGCCGCCTCGAGTCTGAGGGCATCGCGGCCATCCTCTCGAGCGATTTCTCACGCGCCGTGACGACGGCCGAGCATCTTCAGCGGGTCACGGGCGTGCCCATCAGCTACGACCCCCTGCTGCAGGAGCGCAACTTTGGAGATCTCCGGGGCACGCCCTACGCGGAGCTCGGCCTCGACATGTTTGCGCCGGACTACGCGCCGCCCGGAGGCGAGACCTGGGAGGTCTTCCACGAGCGCGTCGATCGCGCCTGGGCGCTCGTGCGGGAGACGGCCGCCGCGGCCGGCGGGCATCTTGCGGTCGTGACGCACGGGCTCGTCTGCCGCTCGCTGGCCGCGAGACACTTGATCCTGCCGGAGGGCCAGGAGGTCCCGGCACGCTGGGAGAATACAGCGCTCACCGTCATCGACCATCCGGCCCCGTGGCGGGTGCGGTTGCTCAACTGCATCGCCCATCTCGACGACCCCGCCACGCGGACGCTCTCCGATTCCGGCGCGGTCTGACGACTTTCTCGAGGCCTGACTCGACAACCTTGGGGGCCTTGACACCTCGGGCGAGGCGGCGCAGTGTCTGTGCCTGCACGCCGCCCGGATCCCACTAGACCGATAGAGGAGGACGATATGAAGGCTGCTGTATTCCATGGTCCGCATCAGCCGCTGA
>JAUSJX010000126.1 GCA_030647435.1 Candidatus Rokuibacteriota bacterium | reverse complement strand
ACCACTGCACCTCGCTCGACGATGTCCTCCGCGAGAGCGGCGTGGGCAAGGGCAACTTCTACTACCACTTCAAGAGCAAGGAAGAGCTCTGCTACGCCATCATCGACCGGCTGGTGCGCGGCTTTCTCGAGCGCACCCTTGAACCGTCCTTCGTTGATCCCGATCGCGATCCCGTAGCGCAGATCCACGGCTTCCTCGACCGTGTTCTCGACAACCTGCGCCAGCGCAACTGCGTCGGAGGCTGCCCCATCGGTAATCTCGCCTCCGAGCTGTCCGACGTCCACGAGGGCTTCAGGCAGCGGCTGGCCGAGATCTTCGTCCAGTGGCGGGCGACACTGGCGCGATCGCTGCGCCAGGGTCAGGCGTCCGGGCGGCTCAGCGCAGACTGCAATCCCGAGGGGGCGGCCCACTTCCTCGTGGCAAGCCTCGAGGGCGCCATCCTCATGAGCAAGGTGACAAAGGACATCACGGTGATGGAGCAATGCGTGGACGAGCTCAAGCGACACCTGACCCTGTACATCCGGTCTTGAGCCCCCGGTCTTAAGCCCCCAGTCTTGAGCTGACGACGACCAGCGTGTCCCGCGCGGCGGGGCACAGGAGAGTCATGATGAGCGTCCCACAAGCGGAGACGATGACCGAACCCGAGCCGCGGCCGGCCGGAGCCCCGCGCGTCGATCGCGACGCTGCCCTCCTGGAAGGGCTGCGCCGGGGCGATGCCGGGGCGGCCGAGCTGCTGCTCGACACCTACGGCGACCGCGTCTATCGCCTGGCCATCCGCATCACCGGCAACGAGCAGGATGCCGAGGAGGTCGCCCAGGACGCGCTCTGGACCGCAGCGCGCAAGATCGACACCTTCAAGGGCGAGTCGGCCTTCGGCAGCTGGGTGTACCGGATCACGGCCAACACGGCGTACCAGAAGCTTCGCGGGCGGCGCGGCCGGCGCAACGAGGTGCTGTGGGACGATCTCCAGCCCGCCTTCGACGAGCACCGCCAACATGTCGAGCCGGTCGCCGACTGGTCGGGCAAGGTCGAGGAACCGGCGCTCCAGACTGAGCTCAGGACGGTGCTGACGACGGCGATCAACGACCTCCCCGCCGATTACCGGACGGCCTTCCTCATGCATGATGTGGAAGGGCTGTCGAACCCGGAGATCGCCGAGACGCTGCGTCTGAGCCTGCCCGCGGTGAAGTCACGCGTGCACCGCTCGCGTCTCTTCCTGCGCGAGCGCCTCTCGCGCTACATGGCGGCCGCATGACCGCGCGCGCCAAGGCGGATACGCGCTGGATCGCCGATTTCCGGTCGCGCTATGCCGCGTGGTGGCCCGGGGCCGCGCCGCTGATCGAGCAGCACGACTACGCGTCGGCCTTCAAGAGCTATCCCTGGCCGGCCTTCACCGAGACGCCCTGGACGCCGCTGATGAAGCCGCTCGCGGCCCTGCGCATCGGCGTGGTCACCACGGGCGGCCTCTACCGCACGGGCCACGACCTCCCTTTCGACGGCAAGGCTCCCGACGGGGACTGGAGCTTCCGCGCCATCCCGGCCGGGACCGCGATCCAGACGCTCGCCATCTCGCACGAGCATTTCCCCCACGAGACCGCGCGTGCGGACATGAACACGATCTTCCCGCTGGACCGGCTGCGCGAGCTCGAAGCGGGCGGCGAGATCGGCGGTCTCACGCCGACCCACTATAGCCTGATGGGCTACTGCACCCGGGCGGCCGACATCGCCGAGACCATGGCGCCCGAGATCGCCTCGCGGCTCAAGGCCGAGGGCGCGGACGCGGTTCTCCTCGTACCCGTCTGACCCATCTGCCACCAGTCCGGCGGACTGGTGCAGCGCGAGATCGAGGCCTGGGGCATCCCGACCATCTCACTCTCCAACAACCCGGGGGCGACCGGGCGTGTCATGCCTCCCCGCTGGGCGCACGCACGCTTCCCTCGCGGCAGCATGCTGGGCGAGCCGGGAAACCGCGACAAGCAGCTGGCCGTCCTGCGGGACACGCTTGCCGCGCTGGCGTCCATCACGACCCCCGGAGGGCACGTCGAGCTGCCGTACCGCTGGGAGACCTCCCCGGTCATGTGGCGCGGCAAGCCGCTGAGCGAGAGCTCGAACAGCTAACGTCGCGTCGTGCTTGACTTTCGGGCCCGTCCTGTGGTCATATGGGCGCTCGCTCAAATTTCATCCGAAGAGAGGTCAGAGGGCAATGGAAGCGGTCATCGCGACGGGCGGGAAGCAATACCGGGTGGCTCCGGGCCAGGTGATCAAGGTCGAGCGCCTCGACAAGGCGGCCGGCTCGCCCGTGGAGTTCACGCAGGTGCTCATGGTCGAGAACGACGGGCAGGTAACCGTTGAGCCCAAGGCGCTTGCCGCCGCGAAGGTCACGGGCCAGGTGGTCTCCGAGAAGAAGGGCGCCAAGGTCCTCGTGGTCAAGTTCAAGCGCAGGAAGGGCTACCGCCGGCACCGCGGGCACCGGCAGATCATGACCGCAGTCCGCATCACCAAGATCGAGGCATAGCGCGATGGCTCACAAGAAGGGTGTCGGCAGTTCCCGCAACGGCCGCGACTCGAATTCGCAGCGACTGGGCGTCAAGCGCTTCGGCGGGCAGTTCGTGACGGCGGGCAGCATCATCGTGCGCCAGCGCGGTACCCGCTTCAAGGCGGGCGTCGACGTCGGGCTCGGCACGGACCACACGCTGTTCGCCACCTCCGACGGCTACGTTCGCTTCGAGCGCAAGGGCGACGACAAGTACGTCAGCATCGCCCAGCAGCCCGCCTGATCGCGCCCGGCGTCCCCGGGGCCTGAGATGTTCGTCGACGAGATCGACGTCTTCGTCAAGGGCGGTGACGGCGGCGCTGGCTGCGTGAGCTTCCGGCGGGAAAAGTTCATTCCCCGCGGCGGCCCGGACGGCGGCGCCGGCGGCGCCGGCGGCAGCATCTTCCTCGAAGCTGATCCGTCCATCACCACGCTCCTCGACTTCCACTACCAGCGGCACTACACCGCCGAGCGCGGCCAGCACGGCAAGGGCGCCAACAAAACGGGCGCGTCCGGCGAGGACACCGTCCTGCGCGTGCCGCTCGGCACCGTGGTGTCGGGCCGCGCCACGGGCGAGCGCCTGGGAGACCTGACGGCGCCCGGCGAGCGCGTGCTCGTGGCGCGCGGCGCGCGCGGCGGGCGCGGCAATGCGCGGTTCACCAGCTCCACCAATCGCGCGCCGCGCCGCGCCGACCTCGGGCGCCCCGGCGAGGAGCGCTGGATTCACCTCGAGCTCAAGCTCCTGGCCGACGTGGGCGTCGTCGGATTCCCCAACGCCGGAAAGTCCACGCTCGTCTCGCGGCTGTCGGCCGCCAAACCGAAGATCGCGGACTACCCGTTCACCACGCTCCAGCCGAGCCTCGGCATCGTCCGGGTGGATGAGCACCGCTCCTTCGTCATCGCCGATTTGCCTGGGCTCATCGAAGGGGCCGCCGAGGGCAAGGGGCTCGGCCACCGCTTCCTGCGCCACACCGAGCGGACGCGCGTCCTCGTGCACCTGGTCGATCTCGACCCGGGCTCCGGCCGTGACCCGGTCGAGGACTGGCGCGTCATTCAGGGGGAGCTCGCCGCGTATTCCGGGGAGCTGGCGGCGCGGCCCCAGATCGTGGCGGGGAGCAAGGCCGAGCTGCCCGGGACCGAGGAGCGGCGCCGCGCGCTCGAGACCTTCTGCGCGGCCGAGGGGCTCTCCTTCCACGCGATCTCGTCGGTCACGGGATTCGGGCTCGACGGGCTGCTGCGCGATATTGCCAAGATCCTGACGAGCCACATATGGGCGCCCGCCGCGGGCTGACGCGCGCGCGGCGTCTCGTGCTCAAGGTCGGCAGCGGCCTGATCACGAGCCCGGCCGAGGGGCTCGACGCCAAGCGCATCAGGGCGCTGGCGGGAGACATCGCCGCGCTCGTCGCCGAGCGCCGCGAGGTCGCGCTCGTGTCGTCGGGCGCCATTGCCGCGGGCATTGCGCGCCTGGGCCTCACGTCCCGGCCGCGCTCGATCCCGGAGAAGCAGGCCGCCGCGGCCGTCGGGCAGTCGGCGCTCATGTGGCACTACGAGCAGGCCTTCAAGCGTCACGGCATCAAGGTCGGCCAGGTGCTCCTGACCTCTCAGGACATCAGCGACCGCGGCCGGTACTTGAACGCCCGCAACACGCTGCTGGCGCTGCTCGATTTCGGCGTGCTGCCCATCGTGAACGAAAACGACACGGTCGCCGTGGACGAGATCAAGGTGGGCGACAACGACAACCTGGCGGCCCTCGTCGCCCACCTCATCGACGCCGACCTGCTGGTGCTGCTGACGGACGTGGACGGCCTCTACACCGGCGACCCGCGGCGCGATCCCTCGGCGCGCCGCATCGAGACGGTCGAAGCCGTGACCGACGAGATCCGTAAGCTCTGCTTCGACGAAGTCGGCCGGGTCTCGGTCGGCGGCATGGCCACCAAGCTCGAGGCGGCCCAGAAGGCCGGCGCCTCCGGCATCCCCATGGTGATCGCGAGCGGCCGCGAGCCCGGCACGCTGGGCCGCCTGCTCAAGGGCGAGCCGCTGGGGACCTACTTCCTGCCCCGTGACGACAGGCTGGCGGCGCGCAAACGCTGGATCGCGTTCGCCGTCCCGCCGCGGGGGCGGCTTACCGTTGACGCCGGGGCGCGAAAAGCGTTGACTGAGAAGGGTAAGAGCCTGCTGCCGTCGGGCGTGCTGGGCGTCCAGGGGGAGTTCAGCGCCGGCGACGTCGTGGCGCTGGGCGAGCCCGACGGACAGGAGTTCGCGCGCGGGCTCGTCAACTACGACGCGGGCGAGTTGAGGAAGATCCGCGGCGCGAAGACGTCCGAGATCGAGAAGGCCCTGGGGTACAAGGGGCTTGCCGAGGTCATCCATCGGGACAACCTGGTGGTGCTCTCCGGCCCGGGAGGATGCTGACCATGGACGTGACGGCGCACGTGACCGCGAAGGCGCGGGCGGCGAAGGAGGCGGCCCGCGCGCTGGCCCTTGCCTCCACCCGCGCCAAGAACGAGGCGCTGCTCCAGATGGCCCGCGGCCTCGAGGAGAAGACGGCCCCCATGCTCGAAGCCAACCGCGCCGACCTCGAACGCGGACGGGCGACCGGGCTCACCTCGGCCTTCATCGACAGGCTGACGCTCTCCGAGGCGCGCATCGAAGAGATGGCGGCGGGCCTGCGACAGATCGCCGCGCTGCCCGATCCCGTGGGCGAGACCGTCGAGGCCTGGCGCCGGCCGAACGGGATCGAGATCTCGCGCGTCCGCGTCCCGCTGGGCGTCATCGGTTTCATCTACGAGTCGCGCCCCAACGTCACGGCCGACGCCGCCGGCCTCTGCCTCAAGTCCGGCAACGCGGTGCTGCTGCGCGGCGGCAGCGAGGCGCTCGCGTCCAACGCCGCCATCGTCAACGTGCTCGGCAAGGCCGTGGAGAAGGCCGGCCTGCCCGCGGACTCGGTGCAGGTCGTGGACACCGCCGACCGCGCGGCGGTCATGGCCATGCTCACGCTCGACCGCTTCGTCGATCTCATCATCCCGCGCGGCGGCGAGGAGTTCGTGCGGCTTGTCGCCGAGCGCGCCACGGTGCCCGTCCTCAAGCATGACAAAGGCGTGTGCCACGTCTACGTGGATGCGGGCGCCGACCTCGACATGGCCGCGGCCATCGCGGTCAACGCCAAGGCGCAGCGCGTGAGCGTGTGTAACGCCATGGAGACCCTCCTCGTGGACGCGGCGGTGGCAGCACGCTTCCTGCCGAAGGTGGCGGCGCGGCTGCGCGAGGCCGGGGTGGAGATGCGCGGCGACGACCGCACGCGGGGCTTCGTGCCCGACGCACGGCCGGCGACGGACGCCGACTGGGACACGGAGTATCTCGACTATATCGTCGCGATCCGGGTCGTCGACGGACTGGACGCCGCCATCGAGCACATCCGGCGCCACGGCTCCGGGCTGGCCGAGGCCATCGTGACGTCCGACCTCCGGAACAGCCGTCGCTTCACTCGTGAGGTGGACGCCGCCGCGGTCCTCGTCAACGCCTCGACGCGCCTCGTGGACGGCTCGCAGTTCGGCATGGGCGCCGAGATGGGCATCTCGACCTCGCGGCTGCACGCGCGCGGGCCCGTCGGCGTGCGCGAGCTGACCACGACCAAGTTCGTCGTGATGGGTGACGGACAGGTGCGGGAGTAGCGGCCCAGGTGCCCAAGGTCGGCGTCTTCGGCGGCTCGTTCAACCCGATCCACTTCGGACACCTGCTCCTCGCCGACGAGATCTGCGAGGCCCTGGCCTTCGACCGCGTGCTCTTCGTGCCGGCCGCCGTCCCGCCCCACAAGCCCGCGGCCGAGCTGGCGACGGCCGAGCATCGGTACCGGATGACCGAGCTGGCCGTCAGCCTGCACCCGCGCTTCGCCGTCTCGGACGTCGAGCTCCGCCGCCGGGGACCTTCCTACACCGTGGACACGCTCCAGGCGCTTCGGGGCGAAGGCGATCTCTACCTGCTGATCGGCTCGGAAACCTTCCTCGACCTCTTGAGCTGGCGGGAGCCCCGGGAGGTCGCCCGCCTGGCGCGTCTGGTCGTCGTACCGCGCACGGGCGCCGACTTCGAGCCCGAGGCGCCGGCGGCCCAGAAGGTCCTCCACGAGCTTGGACTATCTGCCTTCGGCAGCGCGGACGGCCCCGTGCTCTACCGCGCGGCCTCGCTGCCGATCTCGGGGTCGGACCTGCGCCGCCGCGCGCGCGACGGCAGGAGTCTCGCCTACAGGATGCCCGAGCCCGTCGCCGCCTACATCCGCCTACACCGCCTGTACCGCCCGGCACCCTGATGGCACCCCTCTCTGCTGAAGCCACCGCGCGCCTGGCGGCCCACGCCGCGCTGGACAAGAACGCCGAGGACCTCGTCATCCTCGATCTCCGGGGCCTGTCCACGGTCGCCGACTTCTTCGTCGTCACGAGCGCGCGCTCGACGACGCAGGCCGGCACCATCGTCGAGGCCGTGCGTATGGCGCTCAAGGGTGCGGGTACGCGGCCACGACACCAGGAGGGCAGCGCGGAGAGCGGGTGGCTGCTGCTGGACTACGTCGACGTCATCGTGCACGTCTTCGTCGGAGTGACGCGGCACTTCTACGCGCTGGAGCGCCTGTGGGGCGACGCGCCGCTCCTCACCGTGGAGCGGGGAGCGGCCGCCGGCGATTGATTTCCGCTGGGGAGCGTGGTAGCCTTCGCCACTAATTCCGGCCCCCGACCGCCGTGTCGCGGAGGAGACAGCGATGAGGAAGGATCGCTTGGCCCAGTTCAAGAAGAAGCTGGAGGAGAAGCATCGCCAGCTCTCCGAAGGCGTGGGCAAGACCGTGCTCTACGCCAAGGGTCCCGAGGACGACTCCACGAAGGACATCGGCGACCAGGCCGCGACGTCCTACAACCGCGAGTTCCTCTTCGAGCTGAGCAACGGCGACCGCCGGGTCCTGAAAGAGGTCGTCTCCGCGCTGCAGAAGATCGACGGAGGCAACTTCGGTGACTGCGAGCGGTGCGGGGAGGCCATCTCCGACAAGCGCCTCGACGCGCTGCCCTTCGCCCGCTACTGCATCGACTGCCAGCGGCTCATCGAAGAAGAAGAGCGCACCGCCGCCGGGTAGCGCCGCCCGGGGGCTCTCCAGCCGTGTCCGTCCGCTTCGGCGTCCTGCTCGCTCTCGGCTTCGGCGCCGCCGTCGCGTACCTCGCCTCACTGAACACCGCGCGCGTCCGCGTCGTCGTCGCCGCCGATTGGGCTTGGGAGGTCCCGCTGGCCGCGCTGGTGGTTGGCGCGTTTCTCGCCGGCGCGGTGCTGGTCTTGCTCCTCGGCCTCGTCCGCGACCTCGGACGCTCCTACCGCGACTACCAGCGCGCGCGCGAGGCCCGGCGCGCCGAGTCCCTTGCCGACGTCTACCACCGTGGAGTCGACGCCCAGCTCTCCGGCCGCGCCGACGCGGCGCTCCAGATCTACGAGGAGCTGTTGAAGCGGGATCCCGGCCACGCGCAGGCGCACGCGCGGCTGGGCGAGCTCGCGCTCGAGCGCGGCGACGCCAAAGGGGCCCTGGTCCACCACCTGGACGCGCTCCGGGGCGAGGAGCGGCCTGAGCTCGTGTTAGCAGCTGCGGAGGACTTCCGGCGGACGGGCCGCCCCGGGGAGGCCGCGGCCCTGCTCGAGCGCCTGCTGGCCCACGACCACGACCACGTGGCCGCGCTCCGCGCCCTGCGCGATCTCGCCGTGGCCGAGGGGCAGTGGCAGCGGGCGCTGGGCGCGCAGGAGCGGATCGTCGCCCTCGGCTCGGGCGAGCGGCGCCCGGAACAGGCGATGCTGGCCGGCATCCAGTACGAGCTCGGGCGGGCGCTTCTCGCGGAGGGCCAGGTTCAGCCCGCCATTGCCCGCTTCCGCGAGGCGCTACGCTCCCAGTCCGACTTCGTGCCCGCCGCCGTCGCGCTCGGAGACGCCTACGTCGCGGCGGGCGACAGCCGGGAAGCCTTCCGCGCGTGGGAGCGGGCGGTCGAGACCCATCCGGAGCTGCCGCTCCTGGCCCGCCTCGAGCAGGCGTACAGGATCGAGGGCCGCCCGACGCGGATGATCGCGCTCTACCAGGCCGCGAGCGCGCGCGTGCCGGAGAGCGTGCCGCTGGCCTTCGCCCTCGGCCGCGTCTACTTCGAGCTCGCCATGCTGGACGAGGCCGCCGACCAGTTTCAGAAGGTGGAGGTCCGGGAGCCGAACCTGCCCGGGCTCCACGCCGTCCTCGGTGCGATCTTCGAGCGCCGCGGACAGACGGCGGAGGCGTTCGAGGAATACCGGCGGGCGCTCACGCTCAGCGGCGCGTTCGACTGGCCCTACCGTTGTAGCGCGTGCGGGGCTGAGCACGGGCGCTGGATCGACCGGTGCCCGTCATGCCGCGGCTGGAACACGTCGCGCCCGTAGCGGCGGGCGAGGCTCACGGCTGGCGGCCGTGGGTCACCGCCGCCCTCGACCTCGTCTTCCCTCCGCTCTGCCCGGTCTGCGACGGGATGCTCGGTGCCGGCCGGCGCGACCCGCTCTGCGGCGCCTGCTGGGAAGGCTTCGAGCGGATCGCGCCGCCCTGGTGCCGGTGCTGCGGCGCCCCGCTCGGTATCGAGGGGCTCTGCGGTGCCTGCCGGAGCCGCCGGCCGCGATTCGCGTACGCGCGCGCGGCCTTGCTCTACGGCGACCTCGCGCGCGAGGCGATCCACGCCTTCAAGTTCGGCGGACGGCGCGGGCTGGCGAATCCGCTGGGCGACCTTCTCGCCGGGCTGGGTCTCTCCGCGCTGCCGGGCGCTGCACCCGACGCCTTCGTGCCGGTCCCGCTCCACCCCCGCCGCGCGCGCGAGCGGGGCTACGACCAGGCGCTGCTCCTGGCCCGGCGCCTCGAGTGCGCCTGGGGCGTGCCGGTGGTGGTCGACGCCCTCCTGCGGGCCGTGCCGACCCAGCCCCAGACCGATCTCGACGCCGCGGCGCGAAGGCGGAATGTCCGCGACGCCTTCGCCGTGCGCCGGCCCGAGCTGATCGCCGGTCGCCACGTCGTGCTCGTGGACGACGTGCTCACCACCGGCGCCACGGCGGGGGAGTGCGCCCGCAGCCTCTACCGGGCAGGGGCGGTCGCCGTCGGCGTCCTGACCGTCGCCCGGGCCCTCTAGAGCAGGCCGCCGATAAGGGCCCATCTGCTTCGTTGCCGCCCTCGGCTGCGGGCTCAACGTACAGGAGTACGCCTCGCCCGCAGCTCTCGGGCGCCGCCTCGCATCTGGACCCTTCTCGTCGCCCTGCGGTGTTGTTCGCTGCCGCCTCAGTTGTGTCTTTGGCTGTGCTTGCGGCGGCGACTGCCGCCGCCTATAATTAGGGCTCTCGTGAGGCGGAAGTCGCCGCCAATCCTCAATAATCGTCACCAAGGAGCGCATCATGGGTGTGCGGGTCGGGGTCAACGGGTTCGGGCGCATCGGCCGGGTGTTCTTTCGTGCGGCGCTCCAGGCGCCGGAGCTCGAGGTGGTGGCGGTCAATGACCTGGCGGACGCCAAGACGCTCGCCCACCTTCTGAAGTACGACTCGGTCCACGGCATCCTCGCCGCCGAGGTGACGCACAAGGGCGAGGCGATCTTCGTCAACGGGCGCGAGGTGCGCGTCTGCTCCGCGAAGGATCCGGCGACCCTGCCATGGGGCGAGATGGGCGTGGACATCGTTGTCGAATCCACGGGTGTCTTCCGCGACAAAGCCACGACGACCAAGCACCTGCAGGCGGGTGCCAAGAAGGTGGTCATCACGGCGCCGGCCAAGGATCCCGACATCACCGTCGTGCTGGGCGTCAACGAGCAGAAGTACGACCCGGTCAAGCACGAGCTGGTCTCCAACGCCTCGTGCACCACCAACTGCCTCGCCACCGTCGCCAAGGTCCTGCTCGACAACTTCGGCATCAAGCGCGGCTTCGCCTCCACCGTGCACTCCTACACCAACGACCAGCCCATCCACGACTTCCCGCACAAGGATCTGCGCCGCGCGCGCGCGGGCGCCCTCAGCATGATCCCGACGACGACGGGCGCCGCGACCGCCGTGGGACTCGTGTTGCCCGAGCTCAAGGGCAAGCTCGACGGGATTGCGATCCGCGTGCCGACCGCCAATGTCTCGGTGCTGGATCTGACCGCTGATCTCGAGAAGCCGACGACGGCGGCGGCGGTCAATGATGCCTTCCGCGCCGCCGCGACGGGCGCGCTGCGCGGGATCCTTGACGTCACGGACGAGCAGCTCGTCTCGGTGGACTTCAACGGCAACCCCCACTCGTCCATCGTGGACCTGCAGTCCACCGCGGTGATCGACGGCACCATGGTCAAGGTCCTCGCCTGGTACGACAACGAGTGGGGCTACTCGAACCGCGTCAAGGACCTCATCCGGTACATGTCGAAGTCACTGTAGCCGGACCAAGGCAGCTTGCCCAAGCTCAGCGTCGATCAACTGGACCTCGCGGGGAAACGCGTCTTCCTCAGGGTGGATCTCAACGTCCCGCTCGAGGATGGCCGCGTCGCCGAGGACACGCGCATCCGCGCCGTCGTGCCCACGATCGAGCACTGCCTCAAGGCGGGGGCGTCGGTCATCCTCGCCTCGCACCTGGGGCGCCCGAAGGGCAAGGTCGACCCGCGCTACTCGCTCGCGCCGGTGGCCGCGCGGCTCGATGAATTGCTCGGCCGACCGGTGCCGCTCCTGCCCGACTGCGCCGGGCCCGAGGTCGAGGCGGCCGCGGCCGCCCTCAAGCCGGGCGATATCGTCTTGCTCGAGAACCTGCGCTTTCACCCGGGCGAGGAGGCCAACGACCCCGAGTTCGCGCGCCGGCTAGCCGCGCTTGCCGACGTCTACGTCGACGACGCCTTTGCGGCGGCGCACCGGGCGCACGCCTCGACCGAGGGGATCACGCGCTTCCTCCAGCCCGCCGCGGCCGGGCTGCTCATGGCGCGCGAGCTCGAGGCGCTGGGGCGGATCTTCGAGCGGCCCGAGCGGCCTGTGGCCGCCGTGCTGGGCGGGGCGAAAGTCTCCGACAAGCTCGCCCTGGTCGAGCACCTGCTGACCCGAGTGGATGCCCTCCTGATCGGCGGCGGCATGGCTTTCACCTTTCTCGCGGCGCTGGGCCACGGCGTCGGCCGCTCGCTCCTCGAGGCCGAGCGGCTCGAGGAGGCGCGCGGCATCCTGGCGCGCGCCAGGAGCCTCGGCGTGCGGGTGCGGCTGCCCGTGGACGTGGTCGTGGCGCCGTCCTCCGACAGCGCGGACGGCATCCGGACCGTGGGCGTGCGCGAAATCCCCGACGAGCTGATGGGCCTCGACATCGGCCCGCTCACCGTGGCCCAGTTCGGCGCCGCGCTCCAAGGCGCCAAGACCGTCGTCTGGAACGGGCCGATGGGCGTCTTCGAGAAGCCGGCCTTCGCGGCGGGCACTCTCGGCGTTGCGCGCGCGGTCTCCGGGTGCGGCGCCTTTTCCGTCATCGGCGGCGGCGACACCATCGCGGCGGTGCGGCAGGCGGGCGTCATCGACCGCATCGGCTACATCTCGACGGCCGGCGGCGCCTTCCTCGAGTTCCTCGAGGGGCGCGTGCTGCCCGGTGTGGCGGCCCTCGGCGAGGCGCCCTGATGCGGACACCCCTCGTCGTCGGCAACTGGAAGATGCACGGCGGGCTCGCCGAGGCGCGGGCGCTGGCCTCGGGAGTGCGCGACGGGCTCAAGCGCCCGCGCGGCGTGGAAGTGGCGCTCTGTCCGCCGTTCACGGCGCTGCCTGCGGTGGCGGAGGTGCTGGCGGGCTCGTCCATCGGCTGGGGCGCCCAGAACTGCCATTGGGAGGACACGGGCGCCTTCACGGGCGAGATCGCGCCCGGCATGCTCGCCGAGCTGGGCTGCCGCTTCGTCATCCTCGGGCACTCGGAGCGCCGGCACCTCTTCCACGAGACCGACGACGACATCGCCCGCAAAGTCGCGGCGGCGCTTCGCCACGGGCTCCAGCCGCTGCTCTGCGTCGGCGAGACCGCGGAGGAGCGGCGCCAGGGGCTGACCTTCACCGTGGTCGAGGGGCAGCTGCGCGCCGGATGGGCCGGGCTTGGTGCCGACGAGATCGCCCGCTCCGTCCTGGCCTACGAGCCCGTGTGGGCCATCGGCACCGGTGTCAACGCCACGCCCGCCCAGGCCGCAGAGGTCCACGGCTACCTGCGCGGGCTCGTCTCCGAGCTCGCCTCGAAGGAGACCGCCCAGTCCCTGCGCATCCTCTACGGCGGCAGCGTCAAGCCCGACAACGCGGCGGCGCTGACGCAGCAGCCCGACATCGACGGCGCACTCGTGGGCGGCGCCTCGCTCCAGGCGCAAGGCTTCATCACCATCGCGAAGAAGTCCGCCTCCAGGGGCGGATCATCGAAGGAGTGACCCGCCCATGTTCACCTTGCTCGTGATCATCCATGTGATCGTCAGCCTCGTCATCATCGGCATGGTGCTGCTCCAGGCCGGCAAGGGCGCCGACATCGGCTCGGCCTTCGGGGGCAGCGGCAGCCAGGCGGTGTTCGGCTCCATGGGCACCCCGACCATCCTCGGCAAGATCACGACGGTGGTCGCCGTGGCTTTCATGGTGACGTCGTTCTCGCTGGCCGTGCTGGCCCACAACCGCTCGACGACGATCATGCCGGCCTCCGCGCCGGCAGAGCCGACGGTGCCCGCTGCCCCCGGCGTCCCCGCGCCGGGGCGGAAGTGATGCGCGCCGCGCGTGGAACGGTCCTGCTGGCGCTCGCCACGCTTTTCGCTTTCGGCGGCAGCTTCGGGCACGAGGCCGCGGTCGCCGCCGACCAGACGCCGGTCGCGAGCGAGAAGCCCGTCTCCGGCGACACCTTCGTCCAGGCCTCGATCGGCGACATCACCGGCCTCATCCCCAACATCACCACGGACGCGCCCTCGCACGCCGTGGGCAACCTCATCTACGACGGGCTGGTGCAGACCGACAAGGATCTGAACTGGGTGTCGTCGATGGCCGAGTCCTGGCAGTTCAGCAAGGACTGCCTCAACCTGACCTTCAAGCTGCGGAAGAACGTGAAGTGGCACGACGGCAAGCCGTTTACCGCCGAGGACGTGCACTTCACGTACAAGACCATGATGAACCCGAAGACCCCGACCGCGTACCGGGACGATTTCGAGCTGGTCCGGGACATCCAGGTGCTCGACCCGTACACGGTCCGCGTCATCTACTCGCAGCCGTACGCCAAAGCCGTCGGGAGCTGGGGGACGGCCATGCTGCCGAAGCACCTGCTCGCGAAGTATGTCGAGGAGGGAAAGCTGCGCGAGGCGCCGCAGAACACGCAGCCCGTCGGCACCGGGCCATACCGGTTCCAGGAGTGGAAGAGCGGCGAGAAGGTGGTGGTGGTGGCCAACAAGGACTACTACGTCGAGGGGCGGCCGTACCTGGGCCGCATCGTCTACCGCGTCATCCCGAGCCAGGCGACCATCTTCCTGGAGCTCAAGGCCAAGGGCGTGGACATGGCCGATCTCACGGCCATCCAGTACGCGCGCCAGACTGAGTACCCGGCCTTCAAGCAGGACTACAACAAGTTCCGCTACCCGGGCAGCGGCTACACCTACTTCGGCTTCAATCTCAAGGACCCGCGCTTCGCCGACCGGCGGGTGCGGCAGGCCTTTGCCCATGCGATCAACAAGCCGGAGCTGATCGAGGGTGTGGTCATGGGGCTGGCGCGCGAGGCGACGGGGCCATTGCGCCCCGGCACCTGGGCCTATACCGACAAGGTCAAGCGCTACCCGTACGACCCGGCGAAGGCCAAGCAGCTCCTCTCCGCCGCGGGGTGGTCGGACCGGAACGGCGACGGCATCCTGCGGAACAAGGAAGGCCAGCCCTTCAGCTTCACCATTCGGACCAACCAGGGCAACGAGGAGCGGAAGAAGGTCGCCGAGCTCATCCAGCAGTGGCTCAAGGAGATCGGCATCCAGACTGACATCCAGACCATCGAGTGGGCCGCCTTCCTCAAGGAGTACATCAAGCAGAAGCGCTTCGAGGCGATCATCCTCGGCTGGGGCACGGGCATAGACCCGGACCAGTACCCCATCTGGCACTCCTCCCAGATGGGGCCCGACCAGCTCAACCAGATCTCCTTCTCGAACGCTGAGGTCGACGCGCTCCTCGAGAAGGGCCGCACCTCCTGCCACCAGCAGGAGCGGGTCGCGACGTATCGGCGCATCCAGGAGATCCTGGCCGAGGAGCAGCCGCTGATCTTCCTGTACTTCAAGGACGCGCTGCCCGCGGTGTCCTCGCGGGTGCGAGGGATCAAGCCGGAGCCGGCAGGCATCGGCTACAACTTCATCGACTGGTTCGTCCCGAAGCAGCTGCAGCGGTATACGTCGGGCTAGATGACGCTCTTCGCCCTGCGCCGGCTGGTGCTGGCGATCCCGCTCCTGATCGGGATCACCTTCATCTCCTTCATGGTCATCCAGCTGGCGCCGGGCGGGCCCTTCGATTATCTGCGCGGGGAAGAGTCGGGGCAGGACTCCAAGCTCATCGAGCGGCTGAACAAGGAGTACGGCCTCGACCAGCCGATCCACGTCCAGTACTGGCGGTGGCTGACCCGCCTCGCGGCCCTCGACTTCGGCCGGTCCTTCCAGCCGGACGCCAAGCCCGTCCTGACCAAGATCAGCGAGCGCCTGCCGATCACGCTCTTCATCAACCTCATCCAGATGTTCATCATCGTCGCGCTGGCGATCCCGATCGGCGTCGCCGCGGCGACGCGCCAGTACTCGCTCTTCGACAAGGTCACCACGATCTTCGTCTTCATCGGCTTCGCCACGCCCGATTTCTGGCTGGCGCTCCTGCTGATGATCCTCTTCGGGGTGCAGCTCGACTGGCTGCCCATCTCCGGGCTGCGCTCCCTCAACCACGAGTACCTGGGCTTCTGGCAGAAGCAGTGGGACTTGCTGAGCCACTTGGTCCTGCCGGTCTTCGTGGTGGTCTTCGGCGGCCTGGCGGGGCTCTCGCGCTACATGAGGCAGAGCATGCTCGAGGTGATCCGCCAGGACTACGTGCAGACCGCGCGGGCCAAGGGGCTGCCCGAGCCCGTCGTCATCGGCAAGCACGCGCTGCGCAATGCGCTCCTGCCGGTGGTGACCATCCTCGGGCTCTCGCTGCCGGGGCTCATCGGCGGCAGCGTCATTATCGAGAGCATCTTCGCCATCCCGGGTATGGGCCAGCTCATGGTCCAGTCGGTCTTCTCACGCGACTACCCGGTGGTCATGGGCAACCTCGTCATCGTGGCAACGCTGACGCTGCTGGCCAACCTCTTCGCCGACCTCGCCTACGGGCTCGTGGACCCGCGCATCCGGTTCTCGGCGCGGCGGCGGCGGCGCTAGGATGCGCCTGGCGGCCCGCGCCCGGCGAGGGGAGATCCGCCAGTTCTGGCGCACGTTCTCCCGCAACCAGCTGGCCTGCTGCGGCGCCGTCGTGGTCGGCATCCTGGTCGTGATCGCGGTGCTGGCGCCGGCGCTGGCGCCGTGGGACCCGAACAAGCCCAACATGAAGAGGATCCTCGAGGGGCCGTCCGCCACGCACTGGCTCGGCACAGACCAGATCGGGCGCGACGTGCTCTCGCGCCTGCTCTACGGCTCCCGCATCTCGCTGGCGGTCGGCTTCGTCTCGGTGGGGATCGCGGTGCTGATCGGCATCCTGCTGGGCGCCGCGGCGGGCTACAACGGCGGCATCGTGGACGCGTTCATCATGAGGCTCGTGGACCTCATGCTGGTCTTCCCGCGCTTCTTCCTGCTGCTGGCCGTGCTGGCCTTTCTCAAGCCCTCGATCTGGACCATCATGGCGGTGATCGGCCTGACCGGTTGGATGGGCGTCACCCGCCTCGTGCGCGCAGAGTTCCTGGCGCTCCGCGAGCGGGAGTTCGTCATTTGGTCGGAGTCCATCGGGGCCGGCGCGCTGCGCGTGATCTTCAAGCACATCCTGCCCAACGCGCTGGCGCCCGTGCTGGTCGCGATGACGCTGGGCATCCCGGCCGCCATCCTGACCGAGTCCGGGCTGTCCTTCCTGGGCCTGGGCGTCCAGCCGCCCTACGCGACCTGGGGCAACATCCTCAACGACGGCAAGGACCTGATCACGTACGCTTGGTGGCTGACGCTCTACCCGGGGCTCGCCATCCTCGTGACCGTGCTCTCCTACAACCTGCTGGGTGAGGGGATCCGCGACGCCCTCGACCCGCGGCTGCGCCAGTCGGCGGTGGGACGCGTGCGCCGGCTCGGGCGCTGATTGACAAGCCGCTCGCGGCCACGGCATACTTTGCCTTCGCCGGGCCGAAGTGGCGGAATTGGCAGACGCGCACGTTTGAGGGGCGTGTGGGGCAACCCGTGGGGGTTCAAATCCCCCCTTCGGCACCAATGATTGCTAAGCGGGCGTGTTGTTTAGTGTACTCGGTCGGCCCGGACGTCAGCGGGAGTATTTCGGGAGTACCGCAGCGGCCCCCTCCGCAGGTGTGGTGACCGTCTTCGTCCCCTCCATCCGGTGCATAAGCGCGCTGCCGTCTCGCCGCGTCCTGTTCGGGATGTAGCGCGCGTACACGCTGAACAGCATCTCGGGGCTCGCATGCCCCAGCATCGCCGCCACCCAGGACGGCGCCTCGCCCGCGGCCAAGGCATTTGAGGCAAACGTGTGCCGGGTCTGGTACATCGTCCTGCGGCTCAGGCTGGCTGTCGTGAGTGTGGGATACCAGACCCTGTCCCGGAGGGCGTTCACGTTCAGCAGGCCCCCTTGCGCCCCGGTGAAGACGTAATCCTGCCCCGTCGCAGGCGCCCCACGGCCGCGCTTGAGACGCTCGGCGGCTTGCTGGGCCTTCTGGGCCTTCAGCGCATCCGTGACGGCCGGGAACAGGTCGATGTCGCGCACGCTGCTGGCGGTCTTGGGCGGGCCTTCCGTGCCGCGGTAGCGCGCCGCCCGGATGCGCAGGATGCCGCGTGCGGCATCCACATCGCCCCACTTGAGCGCCGCCAGCTCGTTCGGGCGGGCGCCCGTCCAGAACGCCACGGTGAAGTACGGGCGCCACCACGGTGGGCACGCTGCGAGAAACACCGTCACCATGTCCGGGTCAAGCGGATCGGCCTCAGTCGTGGGCTCCCGGAGACCACGGACATGCTCGGTGGGGTCCTCCCGCATGAAGCGCCGCCGCACCGCCGTGCGCAGGATCATCTTGAGCACCAAGAGCGCCAAGTTGATCCGCCGGGCCGAGAGGCCCGCGTCCTGGACCTGGGTCACGAGCTGGCGCATCCGCGACTCCGTGATCGCGCTCACGCGCAGATCACTAGGTCCCGCAGGCCGTTTTTTTGACCGCCGGGTGAGGGTGAGCACGCGCGTTTGCGGGTCCCCGAAGATCCCCACGACCGTCGAACTCGGTCGGAATCCCGCCAAGCGATACGTATCCCACAGCCGGCGCGGTCGTCGCAGTGTTGGCATGCGCGTATCATGCCCGATGCTCGCGCCACCGCCTCAGCCTTTCCGACCGCTGCCAGAGCGGGTTCCCGCACCCTCAACCCCCTGTTTTCACCCACTCACTTCGACGAAGAGCCCGTTTGCGATCAGCTGCCGCTTTTTACAGTCGGCTGCATCGGTTAGATTCCGATGATCTCGTTGAGACCCTCAACGACTTGCGAAATCTCCTCGGGTGAAGCACGGCCGAGTTTTGCCCCGATGCGTTCGACGGCAAGTGTGCGAATCTGGCTGATTTTGACCCACGAGCGTTTCGGCAGCTTTGCCGCTTGAAGCTCGAGAGTCAGCGGAAAACCGGCGCGCTGAGGCTGGCTTGACAACGCCGCTACAATGACAGTGCCGGAGCGCTCATTGAACACGTCGTGGCTGAGGATTAATACCGGACGCAAACCCGCTTGTTCGCGACCGCGGACCGGGTTGAGGTCGGCCCAGCGAAGCTCGCCTCTTAGTATTCGGGCCAAGCGTCGAGATCCTGCCCTAAGCCTTCTTCAGCGAGCGCCTTCTCAAATTTAGGATCGAGCTTTGCGCATTCAGACGCCAGACGGCCGCGCTCCATCCGCGCGAGCTTCTCGGCTACGGCCGACTGGATTGCTCGGCTGCGGTTGGGGAAAACCTTCTTTGCAACTAAGCTGTCAACGCGCTCCAGCGTTTCGCTGTCGATAGTGATGGCAACTTTGATACTGCTCATGGCACCCCTCCACAGTATGATAAAGCATCATACCTCGTCGGAACGCCCAAGGAATTTGACGTGGTGCGTTGAGGGACGCGGAGCGAGCGGCCCGAGCAGCGCCGCGAGCGGGGCGCACAGATCGCGGTGGCGCCAGCCATCGGGCGCAGCCCGTTGTCCCACGGCCGGGGCCCTTTGCGTGTCCACTCACGCGCTTGATCTCATGGCAATACAACTCGTCGGTCTGAGGCGAAAGCCTCGTTAGTATTGGATGGCTATGTTCATAATCTTCCACTCCTCCCTTGAGCCTAAACCTCATGTCTTGTGAGTGAGCCTCCATGTACGCACGCGACAGGGCATTCATTCGAGATTGATAGCCCGGCCCCTGGGATTTGAACCACGAGAGGACTTGGGTATCGATTCGAATCGAGAGCGCATAGCCAACACAAACGGGGGGTCCGCATCGTGGGGACCCGTGCGGCGGGACTCCAGCGCACCTGACACCCTCGACCCCGCCTGCGGGAACACCGGCACAGCAGCATCGCCCGGCGCAGGTGAGCGTCCGTGGCCGGATCCCGCGCTCGGTCCCGGCGATCGTGCGCCGACGACGGCCGCAGAGGCAAGGAGCGGGTGCGGGGCACCGGCGGTGCGCCGGGGGGGAGCGAGGGTGGTATCATACCCCCAGAAAGGGGAGAGCGATGATCACAGGACTCAAGCAAAAGCTCGACTACTCCGACTACGCCCGCATCCCTCCCGATGGGAAGCGCTACGAGCTCGTGGAAGGAGACCTCTACGTGACGCCCGCGCCCAGCCCGCTCCACCAGCGTATCTCCAAGCGGCTCCAGCGGAGGCTCGAAGCCTACTTCGAAGCCCGGGGCCTCGGGGAGGTATTCAATGCCCCTCTCGATCTCATCCTGACGCCCCACGACGTAGTCCAGCCAGACCTCGTGGTCGTCGCCGACCCCACTCAGGTGTCAGAGCGGGGGATCGAGGGCCCCCCGACCCTGGTCGTGGAAATTCTCTCCCCCTCCACCCGCGACCACGACCGGACCGTGAAGGCCCGGCGGTACGCCGCCCTTGGAATTCGCCACTACTGGCTGGTGGACCCGGAGGGATTCCGGCTTGAGTGCTATCGCGCGGAGGCCGGAGCCTATGCGCTGGTGGTCCAGGGAGAAGGCGATGCGTCCCTGTCTCATCCGGACTGGCCCGGCCTCGCCCTGCCCCTCGCCGACCTCTGGCGTTAATCCAGCTGCCCCCTCCTGTACTGGCCCGTTCGCTGGCTGGCACAGAGGGCCTCCAGAATCAGCTTTTGATTCTTTTGGGGAGGACATAGCGCCGAGATCCCTATTTGCGGTGTACCGTTGGGTTGCGATTTCCAGCGTGCGAAGGGGGGGAAGTTGACAGCAGAGGGGGGCTCAAGCATATACAATCGCCACCGGGTGACCATGAGTGTGCGATCCGCATGACCTCGGCGAATGGGGGTACCCGCGTCGGCGTGAACGCCTCCATCGTGGGGGAGAATCCCACCGGCCTCGGAGTGTACGCGATCAAGCTGGTGGGCGAGCTCGATCAGCGCTGGGGAGACCTCGTCATCTACACCTCCCACCCGGAAGCCTTCCCATCGCTCAAGGCTCGGATCGGCCGGGTGCCCGTCTGCTCGCGTCCTGACTACGGCGCGCGGGGTCATTTCCTCCGGGCGCTCTGGGTCCAGAGCCTGCTTCGGCTCAAAGCCCGTGTTGCGGGCGTGACCGTTCTCCTCAACACCGTGCCCGAGAGAATAGTGGGCTCCTCCATGCCTCAGATCACCGTGGTTCACGACCTGCTGCCGTTGTGCTTTCCGGCGGAGTACCCGCGTCAGCAATACTACTTCCGCCTGCTCGTGCCTCGAGTGCTTCGCGCATCGACGATGGTCGTGGCTGACTCGGAGAACACCCGGCTGCACATCAGCGAGCGCTACGGGGTTCCGCTCGAGAAGATTCGGATCCTCCATCCGGCATACGACGCCACCGTGTACCGTCGAGAGGCATTCGATGACTCACCCGGCGGTGATCGGGACGCGTATGTCCTCTACGTCGGGAATCTGCTTCCCCACAAGAACCTGCTCAGGCTGCTGGACGCTGTGGCGATCCTTCGGTGGCGCCGTCCGTGTCGCCTGGTCAGCCGGGGCCACGGTCGGCCGGCGTACGTGCGGGCGGTGAGGGAGCGGGTTGAGACGCTGGGCCTGGGTGACGCCGTGACCTTCCTCGACTACTTGACGGAGGCCGCGCTCCGCCGGCTGTACACCCACGCCGCCTGTTTCGTGCTGCCGTCCCTCGGGGAAGGATTCGGCATTCCCGTGCTGGAGGCGATGGCGTGCGGGACGCCGGTCGTCACCTCGGACATCCCCGCGCTCCGCGAGGTCGCGGCGGACGCGGCGCTGTTCGTTGATCTCTATGATGCCGCGAGCATGGCGGATGCGATGTACCGCGTGCTGTCAGATGGCGAGCTGCGGGAGGAGCTTCGGGAGCGGGGCGTGCGTCGGGCGCAGGCGTTTAGCTGGAAGAGGACCGGAGCGGAGATCTCCGGGGTGATCGACGAGGTGTCAAGAGCTCGGTGTTCAGAGGGGCCGGTGTCCGGTGCTGCGCGATCGTAACGGCTCCTCGAGGAAGGTCCGGTGACTCTCCCGGGCGTCCCTCCCGGCGCGCCGGCGACGGGCGGCCACGTGGACAACCGGTTCGTGATCCGGACGCCTTGCATCCGGGTCGGGAGCGCACGGAGCAGCGGCGGCGGGCCCTTCCCGCCGTACTATGGGACCTGAAACAAGCGAAAGATCCGCGAGTGGTTTGGCCGCGCCATTGCCAGAAAAGGACGATAAATAAACATAATTGAGTCAGCAACTCAGCTTTACCGATACCGTGGCATGGTTCAGATCTTAATCTTGAGGGAACTCAAAGCCCGGTATCGCGGAACCGCTCTGGGATTTCTGTGGTCGTTTGTCAACCCGCTGGTTCTGATGGTGGTTTACGTTTGGGTCTTTTCGGTGTACTTCCGTGTTGACATGGAGCACTACTCCGTCTTTCTCCTGTCCGGGATTCTTCCGTGGAACTGCTTCTCGTCAGGACTGAATGAAGCCACCAACTCCATTATCAGTAATGGCGGGCTTATCAAAAAGGTCTACCTCCCTTCGGAGATGTTTCCGTTAGTGTACGTCGCTTCCAACATGGTGCACTATCTTTTGAGCATTCCGATCCTTCTCCTCTTCTTAATCTTCTTTGGAATAAAACTGTCGTGGCCATTACTTTTCTTCCCCTGGATCCTTTCTATTCAGTTGCTGTTCACCTACGGGCTGGCGCTGATCGTGTCGTCGCTCGCGGTTCAGTTCCGTGACCTTCTTCATGTTGTGCCGAACTTCTTGATGATCTGGTTCTTCGTTACGCCAATCCTTTACCCCGTTGGGATGGTGCCGGAGAGGTATCGTCCCGTGGTGAAGTTTAACCCCATGGCTCAATTGATCACGGCATATCAAGATATGTTCTTTTCTAATCGGATCCCTTCGATGGCCAGCTTAATGATATTGACCGGCTTGTCCGTTGCGTTCCTGGCGATCGGCCTGGCTGTTTTCGGGGCGCGCAGGGACGTCTTCGCCGAAGAGGTGTAACGGATGGTCGCCGTTGAATTATTGGGCGTATCAAAGAAGTATCGACGGCATACCGAGCGTCCGCTCGCTACGACGTTGAAGTCCTATTTCTTGCGGGACCTGTGGCACCGAAAGGATGCCACCAAGAATGTCATCTGGGCTCTGAGGGATGTGAACCTGAAGGTAGAACGCGGGGCAACTTTGGGGGTCATCGGTCGAAACGGTTCCGGAAAGAGCACGTTGCTTAAGGTGATCAGTCGAATCCTGAAGCCTGATGCGGGGACAATCTCCGTGAACGGCAAGGTGGCGGCCCTCATTGAGCTGGGTGCCGGCTTTCACCCCGAGCTGACCGGACGGGAAAACGTGATGATCAATGGAATCATCCTCGGTCTGACAAAGCGGGAGATTCGAGCCAAGCTTGATGAGATCGTCGAGTTTGCCGAACTCCGGGAGTACATAGACGATCCCGTCCGAACGTATTCCAGCGGCATGTACATGCGTCTTGGGTTCTCGGTAGCCGTCCATGTGGATCCGGACGTGCTCTTGATCGATGAGGTTCTGGCGGTTGGAGATGCAGCCTTCAGTCAAAAATCTATTGACCGGATGGGTCATTTCAAGGCGTCAGGCAAGACAATAATCCTCGTGAGCCATGATCCCGAGCTGGTTCAGTCTTGGTCAGACGAAGCGGTGTGGCTGGATGCTGGGCTGCTGAAGATGAAAGGGAACCCGGCCACGGTCGTGAAAGCATACACTCACGAGGTGCGTTCTCACTCTGAGTCTGGCGATCGAGCTTCCAGCGCAATCGGCGGCGAGTCCAAACTGGGGCACTGAGATCAACGCGGGGAAAATGACGACGGGACCACGGCCTTTCCATATGGCGAATTCTGAAGTTACCATTGATGAGCTCATGCAGGGTATCCGTGAAGAAGTGCGCCTGCGGCGGGCGCAGGGCGCGAAGCACGCGAGCGAAGCAAATCCAGCGGGCCAAGCTCCCACCCCCGCGAACGGCGGCGTCGTTGACGAAGTCCTTACGGCCGCGCAGGAGGTTCACGGCGTTGGCTTGAGTCTGCCTTCGATGACCCGACAGCAAGGGATCAAGCGAGGGCTGGCTATAGTTATTGCCCGATTGTTTCTTCGGGTTGCTCAAATCATTACCCGGGACCAGCGTGTCTTCAACAACGCCAGTCTTGCTGCGCTTCGCGCCTTGCATGGGGGCTTGAAGGCGCAGGCGGCACGGGTGGCGGAGCTGGGGGGGCGGACCGAGGGATTGGAGCAGGCGCTCGCAGCGGTCCGGGAAGAGGGCGCGGCGCGGGTGGGGGCGGCACAAGCCGCGCTACAGTCGCAGGTTGACACGCAGGCGGCACGGGTGCGTGAACAATTACGAGTGGCGGGAACTCGTCTTTACATTCACTGCGTCGACTTATGACAAGGATATTTTTTATCGAATCTGCTTGGCTTCTACCCACCATTGAGCTTGCGTATCTATGACGTTCATTTCCTACGCCCAGAACTACGAAGATGTCATGCTCTTTCGGGCCCTGAAAGGGGTCGACAAAGGCTTCTATATTGATGTTGGCGCACAGGACCCACTGTTCGATTCGGTAACCAAGGCGTTCTACGAGCGCGGGTGGCGCGGTATCAACATTGAACCCGTCGAGCACTGGTTTCAGAAGCTCGTTGCGGACAGGCCGGAGGACATCAACTTGCAGCTTGCGGCATCGTCGCAAACTGGCAATGTGAGATTCTTTGAGGTCCGAGACACGGGCATGTCGACCGCGGACGTAAACTTTGCGCGACAGCATGCCGCGCAGGGTTTCGAAGTGCGGGAATATGAGATTCTCGCAAAGCCGCTGGATATGATTTGCGCTGAATCCGGTGTGAAAGAAGTGCATTTCCTCAAGGTCGATGTCGAGGGAGCTGAAGCGGAAGTCTTACGCGGTATCAGCCTTACGGACATTCGGCCACACATCATTCTTGTCGAAGCGACGGAACCAAATTCGCAAGTTACCACGCACAAACAGTGGGAGCACCTGCTGACGAACCGGGGGTACGAGTTCGCATATTTCGATGGATTGAATCGTTTTTACGTCGCGACCGAACATGCGACGCTCAAGAGCATGTTCTCCATTCCCCCTAATTATTTTGACCATTACATCCGTTATCAGGAGTGGCGGGCAACAGAGCACGCTTCGCGTCGTGAGGCCGAACGCGAGGGGCTTGCCCGGGAAACCGATGGGCTGCGCGGGCAGCTCGAAGAGACCCGGCGTGATGCCGAGACATTGCGCGAGCGCGTGGGACGGACGGAAGCCGAACGCGAGGGGCTTGCCCGGGAAACCGATGGGCTGCGCGGGCAGCTCGCTGAAGAGCGCCGGGTTGCCACCGAACTGCGCGGCACAATAGAGTTGTATTACAACAGCCGCTCTTGGCGTATGACTGCCCCGCTGCGCGCTGCTAAACGCCGGTTTGTTCTGAGCGTGCACATATTGCTTGGCGCGTGGAGCTATCTAGTGCGAATGCCTAGGGAACCGCTGCGAGCGGCAGGGCGCCGGGCAGCGAACCGTCCCGCTTTGCGTCGGCTTGCACGAAGGCTGATGATGCGTTGGCCCCGGTTGCGGTGGCGCATCAGGCAGTTTCTATCGGTGACACCTGAGGCGTCGATGGTAGGGCTCAATGCAGACTCCCTCGACCCGCCGCGCGGCGCGGACACCCCCCCGACATCGAATCTCTCGCCGGCGGTTCAGGCGCCAACTGGAAATCACTCGGGGGAGCGTGTTGGGAGATTCGCTGTTATTGAATCGATGCAAGCGGTCGTTGATGTCGAAGCGCTGAGAGCGAGAATACGTAGCGAGACAGAGCATCGCCAAGGACAGAGCGCAGTTTGAGAATGTCGGCTCTTCGAAGTAGCTACAACAACCGACTTAATAAGACGATCTGAAACATGGAATATGGATTGGAGAACAATCAGACCATGAAAAGGAACCCGATTTATTACTGGATCGACCATACAGCCAAGTATGCGTCGAATACCGGGATGCAACGGGTCACGCGCTGTCTTGCGCGCGCTCTTATGAATAACGATAAAAATGTCGTGTTTGTAGGGTGGAATTCTGAGCGAAAGAGTCTTGTCTTGGTAACTAGGGACGAGCTCGAGCATTTTTCTCGATTCAGCGGCCCGCAACTAGACAGAACCTCTCTTGCGCAATATCCCGCGGTGGGCGAAGTCTGCGAATTGCACGAGGCACCACACTTCGTCGCTGGTGAAGGGTGGCTTATCGTGCCAGAGGTGACCCACATCACATATCACGAGTCGCCGCCTACGCTCGATCCAATACTCTACGCAAGGCATTACGGGTTGAGGTCTGCGTTCATTTTCTACGATGCAATTCCGCTAAAACTTCCAGAGTACGCGACCGCTGCAGAAGCCCACGCAGCATACATGCAACATATAGCAATGGCAGATTTGATTATACCGATTTCGGAGTTTTCAGCGGATGATTATGTCGCTTATCTCAGAACCTTCATTTGTTTCGACGACCGAACATTGCCTACTGTTCGGCCAGTTAGTTTGCCGGGAGAAATTCCAGAGAGCCCAAGGGCACAGCGATTAGAGCAGGACTCTGCGGAGACCATGATTTTGTCAGTCGGGACAGTAGAACCTCACAAAAATCAGATCACGTTAATTGATGCTTTCAATCGGCTCTGTGTCAAGTATCCCGAACGTTCACTTCGCCTGGTTCTCGTAGGGCATCTGCATCCGGCGGTTGCGGAGCGCGTCCTGGAAGCCACGCAGCGTAACCCAAAAATCAGCTACCTCCAGTATGTCGAAGATGTGGAGCTTGTAAAGCTGTATCGGCGCAGTAAGTTCACGGTATTTCCGTCAATCGAGGAAGGTTTTGGCCTACCGATCTTGGAGAGTTTGTGGCACGGCAAGCCGTGCGTATGCGCCAAGTTTGGCGCGATGGATGAGGTAGCCCGCGAAGGGGGATGCTTGCAGGTTGATGTCCGATCGGTTGACCAAATCGCGACGGCAATGGAGCGATTGGCGACTGATGAGAACCAGTGGCGCGATTTGGCTCAAGAGGCATTAACCCGAAAGATAAAGACGTGGGACGCGTACGCGACGGAAATCTCTCTGCTGCTCGACGAAATTTCCGATCCAGTCAGCAAGGTCAGGCGGATTCTATATTGGGTCGAGCACACCTGTATATTTCCGTACAACACGGGGATTCAGAGGGTAACACGCCTTCTGGCAAAGTCTTTAATCGCTGAGGGAGTTGAACTCGTGCCGGTGAAATGGGATGCGCAAAAATCGGTTTTCGTTCCACCTACACATGCGGACCTTGAATATCTCGCGCGCTGGTCCGGCCCTGACCCCAATGCTTGGACTTTATCCGATGACTTTGCCGATAAGCCCAGTACATGGCTTCTGATTCCGGAGTTGACGGCCTACCCTTCCGGGCCAGATCTCCCCTGTGTCGTTCAGTACGCCGCAAGCTTAGGGATACGCTCCTCGATTCTCTTTTACGATGCGATTCCATACAAGATGCCGGAATGCTGCTCTCCGCTAGCGACAACACTCCATACGGCTTATATGGGGGCGCTGGATCGGTTTCACCTCGTGATTGCGATCTCGGAGCATAGCAGAATGGATTTACGCGACTTCTTGGTTCGCGAAAAAACGCGTCTGATCGATTTGGACGACCGGGTGATCGCAATAAGTCTCCCGGGAGAGTTTATCGATGTACCGCGAACGACTCGGTATGAAGAGCCCTCGGGCGACGTCATCAGTATCTTGAGCGTGGGCACGATTGAGAAAAGGAAGAACCACGCTAAGATGTTTAGGGCATTCCTCGCCGCCATGGAACACAGTACGAGAAAGGCGGAATTGACAGTGGTTGGCCGGGTGGCCGATGACCTACGCGAGGAAGTTGAAGGATATATCAGTCTAAACCCGGCAATAAAGTGGATCGGCCATGTCGATGATGCACGATTGAGGGAGTTATATTCGGCATGTCATTTTACTGTTTATCCATCACTCGAAGAGGGATTTGGGCTGCCGATTCTCGAAAGCTTGTGGCATGGGAAACCGTGCATCTGCCGGGACCGGGGAGCAATGGTCGAGGCTGCCCAAGGGGGTGGATGTATTCTCGTAGATACGGCAGACGAAGCCCAGTTGGCCGAGGCAATAAGGAAACTCATCGATGACGAGGTCGAAAGAGAACGGCTCGGTCGCGAGGCAACATCAAGGACGTTCAAAACGTGGCGGGCTTACAGCCGGGAAGTGCTGGCTGTTCTGGCGGACCGGTCGGTCGCGCCATTTCAACCAAACCCGGCGATGCCGCTAGCGCCGAAGCTTTACTCGCCGTTGCTGTCAATATGCATCACAACGTACAACCGGTCGGAATGGCTGGATGTGAGCCTTAAACAGCTAACGAAGTTTGTCTCGCCCTATACCGACGTGGTTGAGATTGTAGTCTGCGATAATGCCTCATCTGATAATACCGAAAGGGTCGCAGCTCAATACCGTGGGTTTCCTGGTTTTCGGTATTTTAGAAACCCGGTGAACGTTGGGATGCTCGGGAATTTGCGAGAAACCGTGCACCATGCCCGCGGGCGATTCGTATGGCTACTCGGGGACGATGATATCTTGCAGGCGGGCGCGCTAGAAAAGATCTTAGGGGTCATTGTTGAAAGACCTAATCTTGCGTTAATCTATCTCAACTACGCCTATACGCACCATGATGCGCCGCGGACTATCGAAGATATCGATGAATTTGTCTCAAGCGCGATCCCTATTACTCCACTCAGTGAGGACCGCTGCGCTCCGATTGCTGAACTTGCAACCATGAGCGAAAACTTTTTTACAGCGATTTATTGTCTCGTTTTTAGGCGGGACCATGCGATCAAAGCTTATTCTCAGGATATCGTTGGGCAGCCGTTCTCATCATTATTGACCTGTATTCCAACATCTTATTACGTCTGCAATTACATGTTCCGGGAAATGGGGTATTGGATCGGCGAGCCATGTGTAGTGGTCAATATGAACGTATCGTGGGTAAAGCACGCGCCGTTGTGGGTTCTTGAACGGCTTCCGGAGTTATATGAGTTGGCGGAGTTGCGAGGGGCCGATCCAGCAGAGGTGGATCGGTGGCGGGTGCACAATCTTCCGGGGGCGTTGCATTTTCTTCCGGTGATATATTTCGATGATGGCGCGGGAAATCGGGATCGTTTTTCCTTTGAAAGATTCGTTAGAAGGCATAAGCATCTAGCAGAATTCCAGGCCCAATTGGGCGAGTTCGTAAAGATATATCAACGGGCATATGACGAAGGACTTGTACGCAACGACGCGCCCCCGACGGAGCTTCTTACACGCTTTGGCCTAGTTGAGAAAGGTTATTAGTGAGTTGGCCAATGGAGTGTGATTCATGACGAATTACCGTGAGATCAAAGAATGTCGCATCAGTGGTAGTAGCCGTCTGGTTTCGGTACTCAACCTGGGTAATCAGGTGCTGACGGGAGTTTTCCCGAATAGCCGCGACGTGGAGGTGACGTCGGGGCCTTTGGAGCTAGTGTGGTGCCCCGACAGCGGATTGCTCCAGCTGAGGCACTCCTATGATCTTGACGAAGTGTATGGCAATAGCTACGGGTATCGGTCGGGGCTGAACCAGTCGATGGTGAATCATCTGACAGAAAAGGTCCGCTACTTAGAGCGGACGATACCATTGGGTCAAGGAGACATAGTGCTCGACATCGGCAGCAACGATGCGACTACGCTCAGGGCTTACCGCACCCCCGGCATACAGCGAGTCGGAATCGACCCGACGGGTCGGAAGTTCGGACAGTATTACAGCAACGATATTAGACTCGTTCCGGACTTTTTCTCCTCGGCAGCCTACCGGTCCGTTCAGTCGAAGCCTGCAAAAATCATCACCTCGATAGCGATGTTTTACGATCTTGAAGCCCCCGCAAAATTCGCTTGCGAGATCGAATCAGTGCTTGCTGAAGACGGCATTTGGCATTTTGAGCAGAGCTACATGCCGTCGATGTTACGTCTCAACTCGTACGACACCATCTGCCACGAACACTTGGAGTATTACTCGCTCGGCGTAGTTAAGACAATCATGGAAATGGCGGGGCTCAAGATCGTCGATGTTGTGATGAACGCGGTGAATGGCGGCAGTTTTGCGGTTTCCGTGGCTAAGGTGGGAAATCGAAAGGTTAAGGCGAATGACGCGGTGATCAACTGGCTTCTTGAACAGGAAGAGCGTATGGGACTCAGCACACCGAGACCATACCGCGAATTCGAAGAGAGGGCATTTCGGCATCGCGAGGACCTGGTTCGTTTGATCCGCGCATTGGTCGCCGATGGGAAAACAGTGCTTGGCTACGGGGCGTCAACTAAGGGCAATGTGGTCTTGCAGTTCTGCGGGTTCTCGGAGCGGGATGTCCCTGCGATCGCGGACGTCAACCCGGATAAGTTCGGTTGTTTCACCCCCGGGACACATATCCCAATCATTTCCGAACGCGAGGCTCGTTCGATGAAACCGGACTATTTCCTCGTTTTACCTTGGCACTTTAAAGCTGGAATACTCGATCGTGAAAAAGAATATCTGGCAAACGGAGGAAAGATGATCTTCCCATTTCCAGAAATTGAGATTGTTTGAAGGAGGGCGCTATGCGTTACGAAGGGGTATGTTTTATCTGGAGGGTGTGCGATCCTTTTTAGTAATATTGCATTTCTTGACAACACCATCATCGAGCATGCGGCCGACCGGAACCTGGGGAAACATGGCGCACGGGCGTTGGGAACGGACATCCCGATCATCAGCGAGGGCGAGTCGAGAGCAATGAAGCCGGATTACTACCTTGTGCTGCCGTGGCACTTCAAGAGGGAATTCCTCGAAAGGGAAAGAGAGTCGCTCGACAGGGGAGGTGGTATTATTTCCCCATGTCCGACGATCGAGATCGTTAAGCGCTGAGACGGGTAACGGGAGGCAGACAAGTGAGATGCCGTTCTTTCCTCTTAGGAGCAATGGCGTGGCAATGACGCGAGTGCTGATCACTGGTATCACCGGGTTCGTCGGTAGTCATCTCGCCGAGTATGCCCTGGGCAAAGGGGTCGAGGTGATCGGTTCGATTCGCTGGCGGAGCAGGACCGAGAACATCGAGCACCTCCGATCGCAGATCCAGCTGATCGAGTCCGACCTCCGCGACCTTTCCTCGGTGCAGGGCTTGGTGGAGGCGGCGAATCCGGACTACGTGGTCCACCTGGCCGCCCAGAGCTTCGTGGCGGCCTCCTGGCAGACGCCGGCTGAGACGTTCTACACGAACACGGTGAGTCAGGTGAACCTCCTGGAGGCGATCCGGGTTCGCCCGAAGAAGCCTCGGTTTCTCGTGATCGGTTCCAGCGAGGAATATGGTCTGGTCCATGAGGACGAGCTACCGATCAAGGAGACGAACCCGCTGCGCCCGCTCTCCCCCTATGCGGTCAGCAAGGTCGCACAGGATTTGATGGGCTACCAGTACTGGAAGAGCTACGGCCTGCCCATCGTCCGTTCCCGCGCCTTCAACCACGAGGGCCCCCGCCGGGGCGACGTCTTCGTGACCTCCAACTTCGCCAAGCAGATCGCCGAGATCGAGGCGGGGCTCCGCGAGCCGGTGGTCCATGTGGGAAACCTTGAGGCCCGGCGGGACTACTCTGACGTGCGTGACATCGTCCAGGGTTACTGGCTCTTGCTAGAGCGTGGAGAGCCCGGCGAGGTGTACAACCTCTGCTCCGGCCGGAGCTGGACGATCCAGGAGGTTCTCGACTTTTTCCTGCGTGAAGCCAGAGTCTCGGGAATTGTAGTGAAGCAGGACCCCGCGCGGCTCCGTCCTTCCGACGTACCCCACCTCCTCGGTGACGCCTCCAAGGTCCGCAAGGAGCTCGGCTGGCAGCCCGCAATCTCCTTCGAGCGGACCCTCCTGGATACACTCGAGTACTGGCGTCGTCGGGTTCGGGTTCCGACTCTGTAGGACGGGGTCGGACGGGCCTGGGGCTATGGAGTACTACTACTATTCTGTCCTCTCGTGGCTGCTGTTACTCGTCTGCGGGCTGCCCTTTTCGTTCGCTTGGCTGCCCCGGCCACTGAAGAGGTACTCGCTGGCGTTCGCGCCGTCCATCGGCTACTGCTACGTCGTCTTCGTCACCTACTACGGCTACCGGTCGAATCTGGCCCCGATCAGCGCCTATGCGTTCTCCGTCCTCGCCCTCCCCGTGATCCTGCTCGCGCTCTACGCGGTAGGGGTGCTTCGGGCTCCCGCCGAAGTCCGCGAGATCTGCAACGCCAGGGTCGGCCTCATCACCGCGCTGACGGTGGTGGGATTCGTCGTGGTCTCGATTCCCTTCCTGGCCAAGCACGGGCAGGCGACCTCGCTGTCCCTCGGCAACCTCGACATCGCGGAGTTGGCGGGAGCCTCGCGCTTCTTGCAGGAGTTCGCCCGGAACAGCCAGGTCGGCTTCCTCGGGCAGGGCGGACACTTTGCCTGGACGTCCGACGACGTGTGGTTCGGGCCCTCGGCCATCGTCGCCTTCGCCAGCTCCATCCTGAGCTCCGAGCCCTACAAGCTGCAGAGCCTGGTCATGAACGTCCTCGCCTGCCAGGGCATCCCGTTCCTCTATCTGCTGGCGCGCGAGAGCTTGGCCTTTTCCCGCGCCAGCGCGATCGGAGTGACGCTCCTCTACGCCATCAATCCGGTCGTCGTCTATACGGTCTGGCAGAGCTTCGGCGGCCAGATGATCTCGATGGGGCTCATGCTGGCCCTCTTGTTCCTGCACACCTTCGCGCTGCGCGAGGGGAGCACGGTCCGGGACTACCTGCCATTCGCGCCGGCCGTGGTCATCTTCTTCTCAGGGCTGCTGCTGACCTACCACTTCATGCTGCTGGTAATCGGCGCGCTGCTGGTGGCGTATACTGCGGTCCACGAGGTGGTAGCGCGGCGACTGTCCAAGGGATTGAAGCTGGCGGCCGTGGTGCTCGTTTTGCTCGGGGTGAGCCTACTGCTGAACCCCTTCCGTCTCCGTAGCATCGGCATCGCGCTCAGCTGGCTCGCGGGGGGGAACAACGGCTGGTTCATCCCCTGGCTGAGCCCCGACGTCCTCGTCGGTGGCGGCGTGGTCTCGTCGGACGCCGTGGGTCCGGATCCGGCGCGCATCTTCCTCGCCGGCCAAATGCCCTCAGGCCGCGCCTGGTTCGTGGCGATGGCCGTCGCGGCGTTCGTCGTGTCCGTGGTCCATGCAGCGAGAGGAATGGAGCGCCGGACGCACCTCAGCTTCCTGCTCGGGCTGTTCGTGCCGCTGTTCCTGGTCGGGCTGTACTTCGCCGTCGTCGGATCGGAGGGAGGCATCCTGGGAAGCTATCGGAGCTCCAAGATTACCGCGACGTTCAGCGGGGTGACGCTCCTCGGGCTCGCGCTGGGCTTCCAGACGACATCCTGGCGGGACAGCCGGCTGAAGGTGCTCTTCGCCGGCGTCTGCTTCATCGCCGTTGCTGTTGCGTCGGTGAAGAGCGACAAGGACCTGGTGCGCTTCATGGCCGAGCAGGCTTTCGTCCTGCCCGAGGAGATCGTAGAGCTGAAGAAGATCGAGAGCCTCCCCTTCGTGAAGGGCATCAACGTGCTCGACACCGACAACTTCACGCTGTTCTGGATCAACTACTTTACGATGCGGAAGCCACAAGTATACCAGCGGTTCCCCTACGGAGGGAGACCCGTCGGGTTTCTGAGCCAGGACTACTATCTGGCCATGACACCCGCGGCGCGGAGCAGCGCCCGGGACATATTCTTCGTCGAGGCGACCGACTACAAGATCAAGTACGACATCAACCCGTGGTTCGTGCTCTATCAGGGCGCCGACTCGGACCTGACCCTGAGTCCTGGGGAAGGGTGGTCGGGAAGCGAGCGTACGCACCGGTGGTGCGGCAACGACGGACGGTCGTGCTCGGTTTTCGTGGATAGCCGGACGGAGGGCGTCAAGGTGAGCCTGGAAACGCGCTACTTGTGGCGGCGCGACGGGGAGACGATCTCGGTCGCCGTCAACGGCCAGCCGGTGCGCTCCTCGGAGACGAAGAGGATGCTGGTCACCGAGCCCTTTTCGTTGCGGGCAGGCCGAAACGTCGTGAAGTTCACAAGCTCGCTCGATCCTGTGCTGCGGAGTCCACACGACCCGCGGATGCTCCTGATCGCCTGGCAGTCGATCGTCGTGCGGCTGCCAAAGAGCGCGACGGAGGGGACGCGATGAAAGGCGAACGGACGGTGCCCGGACCGGTGTCCATCCTCATGCCGGTCTGCAACGAGGCCGACATCATCGAGGACGTCATCGAGGAGTGGGTCCAGGACGTCTTTCGGTACCTACCGGAGGGCTCCGAATTCCTCTTCGACGACGGGGCCAGCACCGACGGAACCCGCGAGATCCTGGGCCGGATGTCCGAGAAGTACCCGTTCATTCAAGTCCGCTACAACGACACGAAGGACGGGTTCGCGGCAGCCGCCAGGCGGCTCTATCTAGCCGCCCAATGCCCGTGGGTGTTCTTCACCGACTCCGACGGGCAGTACGTGGCGTCGGAGTTCTGGAAGCTGGTGCCGTTCGCGAACGAATTCTCCGTTGTTCACGGGGCGAAGATCGGGCGCCAGGACGCCTTCGCCCGCAAGGCGGCGTCGGCGGTCTTCAATTACATCGCCCGCGTCGTCTTCGACGTCCATTACAGTGACATCAACTCGGCGTTCCGGCTCGTGAAGCGGGAGGTGGTTCGGGAACTCCTCCCGACGATTCGGTGCATGCCAACCCTGCTGAACGCGGAGCTCTTGCTGAGGGCCGAGCTGAACAACTATGCGATCAAGCAGGTTCGGGTGATGCACCGACGGCGGAAGTTCGGGGTGAGCCGAGGATTGCCGTCGAACCGGTTCCTCTGGGAATGCGTGAAAGCGTATCGTGGCCTGCTAGAATTGAAGAGCGAGTTCAGGGTATGAGAGAGGCCCTGGTGGGGCTGGCGACACGGTACTATCGAAAGGCGAAGACATATATGCTGACCCGGCAGCCGCCGGTGCTCACCCCGCTCTTCTTTCACGCCGTAGAGATCGTGGACAAAGTACTGTCGCCGCGGCGGCAAAGCGCCGAAGAGCGACGCGCCAATACGTTGTGGAAACAGCAGTACCTCGCCTACTGGACGGCGAACGAGGGACTCCGGCTGAAGGTGAAGTCGGACTATCCGGTGGCTCATGGGAGCGATGACCACCGCTACCCGCGGGGCACAGTATTCGACAACTCGGTGAACTACCGGTTCAACCTCAAGCTGTACGAGACCCTGGGCTTCCCGGAGCGCATCGCGGTGATGGATCTGGGATGCGCGGGCGGCGGGATGGTGCGGTCATTTCTCGAGGACGGCCACATCGCGATCGGGCTGGAGGGATCGGACACGTCGAAGCGGCTCCGGTCGGGGGAGTGGGACACGATCCCCTTTCACCTGTTCACCTGCGACATCACCAAGCCGTTCCTGGTCACCGACTGGCATGACCGCGCGTTCCTCTTCGATGTGATCACGGCCTGGGAGGTTCTGGAGCATATCCCCGAAGAGGCGCTGGACGGCCTGATCCGTAACATCCACCGGCATCTGAAGCCGGAGGGGTACTTCATCGGCTCGGTTGATCTGCTTCCGGACGGCAATCCGCTGACCGGTGCCGTGTATCATCGGACGCTCAAGCCGGGGGACTGGTGGCTGGCTCAGTTCACTACGCGTGGCTTGGTCGAGGTGAAGCCGCATGGGTTCACGCGCCGGGACATGGTTCGGGGGAACGGGCTGTCGTTGAAGGACTGGCGGCCGGAGGATGGTGGCGGGATCCACCTGATTCTCCGGAAGGCGTAGACGGACGGGCGAGGGGATGATCATCTGCCAGACGCCATTGCGGGTGAGCTTCTTCGGGGGCGGCACTGACTTCCCGGAGTTCTTCAGAGAGCACGGGGGAGCGGTGCTGGCGACCGCCATCGACAAGTTTATCTACCACTCGGTGAGCCATTTCCCCTCGAAGCTCTTCGACTACTCCATCCGACTGGCCTACCGGAAGGTGGAGTGCGTGAACGGCCTAGCCGAGATCGAGCATGTTCCCTTTCGTGAGATCCTGCGGTACTTCGGGATCGAGCGGGACGTCGAGATCAGTCTCACCGCGGACCTGCCGTCGTTCTCGGGCCTCGGATCGTCGTCCAGCTTCACAGTCGGCATGATCAACGCCCTGAACGCCTATCAGGGCCGGTTCATCCCCAAGGGCGAGCTGGCCAGCCTGGCCATCCACGTGGAACGTGAGATCCTTGGGGAGGCGGTGGGGCTCCAGGACCAGATCATCGCCGCCTACGGCGGCCTGAACGTCATCGAGTTTTCGGGCGCCGACAACTTCGTGGTCCACCGGGTCGCGGTCTCGAAGGCCAAGCTGCAGGAGCTGGACGGCTCGCTGCTGCTCTTCTTCACCGGGATCACGCGGCGCGCGAGGGAGATCGAGAAGAGGAAGATCGAGAACCTGCACCGGATCGAGGGCAACCTGAAGCGGATGCTGACCCTGGTGGAGAAGGCCCACGGCGTGCTCACGGGGGACGGGTCGCTGGCGGCGTTCGGCGAACTGCTGGACGAGACGTGGCGGGAAAAGCGCGTCCTCGATCCGGCCGTCAGCAGCCCGGCGATCGACGAGATGTACGAACGGGCCCTGAGCGCGGGCGCCCTCGGCGGCAAGCTGCTCGGCGCCGGTGGGGGCGGCTTCATGCTCCTCTTCGTTCCCGAAGAGCGGCAGGCCAAGGTCCGCGAAGCGCTCAAGGACCACACCGAGATCCGCTTCAGCATCAATTCTCCTGGGAGCGGTATCATCCACTCATGAGGCGTCGGAGAGACTGAAACGTCATGCGTGAACTGGAGACGCAGATCGCCGATCTCGTCAAGCCCCTGCAGCAGCTCGGGCGCGAGCCATTCGCGGGCCGGGTACGCCAGGCCATCGACCTGATTGTAGCGGCGCTCCGAGTCGGCAAGCCGGTGCTCGTGTGCGGCAACGGCGGCTCGGCCGCGGCCGCGCTCCATATCTCAGGAGAACTGGTGGGCCGATTCTTCCGGGAGCGCAGGGGGCTGCCGGTGATTTGCCTCTCCGCCAACGCGTCGGTGCTGACGGCGTGGGCGAACGACGTCTCGTTCGAGTCCGTGTTCGCCCGCCAGGTGGAGGCCTTCGGTCAGCCGGGGAGCGTGCTCTGGTGCCTGTCGACGAGTGGTCGCTCCAAGAATGTCGTCGCCGCCGCCGGCGCCGCGAGGCAGCTCGGCCTCTCGGTCATCGCCATGACCGGCGAGGGCGGAGGGCTCCTGGCCGGGCTGAGCGACGTGCTCTTGGATGTGCCCTCGCGGTCGACGCCGCGCATCCAGGAGATGCACATCGTCCTCTATCACTTTATCTGCGAGCGCGTCGAGGACGCCTTCGCCGACGGTGACGGGCGATGAGGATCCTGATTACGGGCGGCGGCGGCTACATCGGCTCGGTGCTGACCCCCCACCTCCTGCGTGAGGGGCACCAGGTCACGGTGCTGGACAACTTCATGTTCGGCCAGAACAGCCTCGCCGAGTGCTGCGCCTCCGACTCGTTCGACGTGGTCCGTGGAGACTGCCGCGAGGAGCCGCTGATGCGGGAGCTGGTGGCGAAGGTAGACGTGATCGTGCCGCTGGCCGCCCTGGTCGGCGCCCCGCTCTGCAACCGCGATCCGGCGGGCGCCCGGAGCATCAACCAGGAGGCGGTGGAGATGCTGTGCCGCCTCGCGAGCCGCCAGCAGTGGATCCTCATGCCGGTGACCAACAGCGGCTACGGCGTGGGCGAGAAGGACAGGTTCTGCACCGAGGAGACGCCATTGCGGCCGATCTCGCTCTACGGGGTGACCAAGGTCGAAGCGGAGAAGGCGGTGCTGCAGCGGGAGAACAGCATCACGTTCCGCTTGGCGACCGTCTTCGGAATGTCACCACGGATGCGGATCGACCTGCTGGTCAACGACTTCGTCTACCGGGCCGTGCATGACCGGGCGGTGGTGGTGTTCGAGGGCCACTTCAAACGGAACTACATCCACGTCCGCGACGTGGCCCGGGTATTCGCCTTCGCGATCGAGAACTTCGAGGTCATGCGGGGGAAGCCTTACAATGTGGGACTGAACGAGGCAAACCTCTCCAAGCTCGAGCTGTGTGCCGAGATCAAGAAGGTGCTGCCGAACTTCGTCTATCTCGAGGCGCCGGTCGGTGAGGACCCGGACAAGCGAGACTACATCGTCTCGAACGCGCGGCTGGCCCAGACTGGGTTCAAGACGGAGTGGTCGCTGGAGCGCGGCATCCGCGAACTGGTGAAGGGCTACACGATCTTGCGCAACACCCGCTACGGCAACGTCTGATGCTCTGTCGCGTTTGCGACTCGGCGGACCTGGATCCGGTCGTGGATCTGGGCCACCAGCCCTGGTGCAATCACTTCCTGAAGAAGGAGGAGATTGGGCGCGAGCCGTTCTATCCGCTGCGGGCCATCTACTGCAACGGATGCGCGACGGTGCAGCTGGACTACACGGTGAAGAAAGAGGTCATGTTCGGCGACCACACCTACCTCTCCGGAGTGACGAGGTCGCTCAGCGAGCACTTCCGGAGGGTGGCCGAGGAGGTGGATGCTCGGTTTCTGCGGGGGGCCCACACGAAGTCGGTGCTCGACATCGGCTCGAACGACGGCACCCAGCTGAAGCACTTCCAGGCCCTCGGCTACGAGGTGCTGGGCGTGGAGTCGTCCAAGACGACCGCGCAGATCGCCGTCCAGGCCGGGGTACCGACCCTCAACCGATTCTTCAACCTCGAAACGATGCGCGAGATCGGGCGGCGATACGACGTGATCAACGCCGCCGGCGTGTTCTTCCACTTGGAGGAGCTGCATTTCGTCACCGAGGCGATCCGGGAGGGCCTGAAGGAGAATGGTGTCTTCGTCGTGCAGTTTCTCTACATGAAGCGGATCGTGGAGAACCTGGCCTTCGACCAGATCTACCACGAGCACCTGCTCTACTACACCCTGGAGACCGTTGAGGTGCTGCTGAACCGCCACGGGCTGGCCATGTTCGACGCGTACCTGGCGCCGATCCACGGCGGCTCGATTGTCGGCTTCGTCGGGCACCGGGGGCAACGCCAACCGAGCCCGCGCCTGCTGGAGATGCGGCGGCGAGAGGACGTTGACGGCAGCAATCGCATCGGCACCTACCGGGAGTTCTCCCGGAGGATCGTTCGCAAGAAGGAGGAGGAGCTCGAATACCTCGAGCGGGCGAAGCGGGCAGGCAAGCGGGTGTTCGGACTCGGTGCTCCCGTCAAGGGCAACACGCTCCTGAACTACTTCGGCGTGGGGACGAACTACATTGAGTGCCTAGTGGAGAAGAATGAGCTGCGACGGGGCCTCTACTCGCCCGGCATGCACATCCCGGTGGTGATGGAGAGCGAGCTCATGGAGCCTCCCGACATCTACTACGTGCTGGCGTGGAATTTTAAGCGCGAGATCCTCGAGCGGAACAGGGGGCTCTTGGAACGGGGCGTGGAATTCTACTTTCCGGTCGATCCCGGAGTGGCCTGAGTTGCGAATTCTGGTAACTGGGGCCTCGGGATTCCTCGGGCGCGCGCTCTGCGGATACCTCGAGGAGCGGAGCCACCGGGTGACGCGGCTGAATTCGCGCAACTGCGATCTGACGCGCCGTGAGAGCCTGGACCACCTGGAGCCCGTTTCCTACGATCAGATCTACCATCTGGCAGCCTGGACGCAGGCCGGCGACTTCTGCCTGCGCCATCCCGGCGAGCAATGGGTCCTGAACCAACTGATCAACACGAACGTGCTGGAGTGGTGGCAGCGGCGCCAGCCCCAGGCCAAGATGATCTGCATGGGCACAAGCTGCTCCTACGCGCCGGGCACGGAGCTCCGGGAAGAGAATTACATGCTCGGGGAGCCGATCGAGAGCCTGTACACCTATGCGATGACGAAGCGCATGCTATACGCGGGCCTGCTCGCGCTGCACAAGCAGTTTGGCCTTCGCTATTTCTACGCGGTGCCTTCGACGCTGTACGGGCCCGGTTACCACACCGACGGCCGGCAGATGCATTTCATCTTTGACTTGATCCAAAAGATTATCCGGGGCCGGGAATTCGACGAGCCGGTGGTGCTGTGGGGCGACGGCCATCAGAAACGCGAGGTGATCTCCCTCGACGATTTCGTCGACGCGCTGTACCGGCTGGCGGAGTCGCGAGACAACGATCTGGTAAACATCGGGGCCGGGGAGGAGCACACGATCCGCCATTTCGCGGAGGTGATCTGTGAGGTCGTCGGCTATCCCGCCGGGCGCATCGAATACGACACGAGCCGGTACGTCGGCGCGCTGTCGAAGTGTCTGGACATGGGGAAGGTGAAGGTCCTGCTGCCCTCGTTCCGGCTTACACCGCTTCGGGAAGGAATCGAGCGCACGGTGCGGTGGTTCTATGAGTCGCAGGCGTACCTGAAGAGTGAAGGGCGGGGGAGGAGGTCCCGTGTGACTTGACCCCGCGCGAGCGTCTTTCGATCTGTCGTGCGTGGGCGAACCGGAGTTCAACGGCGTCATGGCGCGGTTCATCCGGACGCTGAAGGGACAATGCATTTACCTCTACAGCTTCCGGAACCTCGAGGCGGCGCAGCCGCGGCGAATCATCGAGGAGCTCATCGAGCGCTAGAACACCGAGGGGCTCGTCGAGCTGCTCGGGTGTGGGCCGCCGCGCAGGCCCGGTGGAGGCGGAGAGGGCTGCGGCATGACCATTCGCTCCGTACGGTCGGAATCTGAGGGCCGCAGTTGAGCCAGGATCGCAGTTCGTCGCTGGCGCCATACCTGTTCCCCGAAATAGGGCTTCTCGCGCTTCCGTTGTGTCGAGGAAACCGGGTCCGATTTAGATGGGCAAAAGCAGTAGGCGGCTTCGTGGTCTGCCGGAACATTCGTGGGTGTTAGCCTGTGTGATCGTCGTGACTGCGCTCCTTGCAGGCTGTGGGGAGTCGACGCCGCCGGCTGTCCTGGAGCCGAAGCCTTTATCATCCATCGGGATGGACGTGGTCTACGAGCCGGTGAAGGTACCGGATCGCGTCAAGGCGGGGTCAAAGATGACGGCTGTCATTAGGATCAAGAATGCCGGCATGGAGCCGTGGCCGGCCAGAGCAACTTCGGACGGGCGAAACACCATTGCGCTGGCATATCACTGGTTCGACGTGGAGGGGGGAGTGGTCGTGGCCGATGGGGTTCGAACACGGCTCAAAGGCGATCTGCATCCCGGCAAAACCATGACCCTCGATGCTTTGGTAGTGGCGCCAGAGAAGCCTGGACGGTATCGTCTCCAGTTCGATATGGTTCAAGAGCTTGTCGCCTGGTTCAGTGGGAAGAAGGCGAGCGTTCTAACCGTGCCCGTGCTGGTGGAGTAGCGTCTCAATCGCGACAGGGTCAGGCGAACCCAGTCCTTTCACGGGGGCATGAATGGCCTGGCGAGGATGGATGCAAGGAGAACACTATCGGATGAGGCTCCAGAACGCGTCCCCGACCGTTGCGCGGTGGCCCGAAGCCGAGCCGCACAGCCCGAAGTGGGGCCTATCACGGTCGCGCCCGCCCTGTTCGACGGCCCTGGTCGTGCTTGTCCTATCGTGGAGCCTGCTTATTCTGCCTTCTCTGGGTGTGGGTGGCGGGTGGGCGTTCGCGGAGCTGCCGAGGCCGTCGGCTGCCGACATTGCCGCGTGCGTCCGGGATCCCGGCTGTCATCGGACGTTCGTCGTCGCGCACCGCGCGAAAGGATTCGGCGCGCCCGAGAACAGTCGGGCCGCGGTGGCGCGAGCTGTGGCGGCCGGCGTCCCGATCGTCGGGATCAGTGTCCGTGCTTCCAGCGACGACGAGATGTTCGTGCTGCACGACCGGGACCTCCGGAGGGAAACGACGCTGCAGGGGAGGATCGATGAGGTCCCGGCCGCTCGGCTCGCCCAGGCGCTCCTCAAGAATGGAGAGCCATTGCCCCGATTCTCCGATCTGTACGCGCTGGTCCGCGGCCGCGCCGTGCTGACCGTGGGCTTCAAGGTCGACCTGGTGAGTCGGCTCGCCGACTGGATCCATGCCCACGGGTCCTTCGACGACGTGATCTTCTTCGTGAACAGGGGGGAGCAGATGCAGGCCGCTGCGCGGGCGAAGGGGCGATACCCGGAGATGATGGTGATGGTCCGCCTGCTCGACACCCGCGTCACGGTGGAAAGCACGAAGGCCGTGTTCGGGCGGTTGCCCGAGATTCTCCATACGGATCCCCTAGGCGCCAAACAGGTGTCCGACCTCCAGGCCCAAGGGGGCAAGGTGTTCATGAATGTCCTGCGCTCGGAGCGGCTCGTGCCACCGCTCAACTCTCTTGCCATCCGGCGGGTTCTCGGCACGCGCCCGGACTTTGTCCAGACGGATGAGCCCGTGCGGTTGATGCACCGGGTCGCGACGAATGGGCGGTAGACGCGGTCAGTCGCTACGGACTGACCTGCGGGGTCGGATGGACGGGCCGTGACGCGAATCCTCGATCGCTACGTCCTCAGGGAGCTGGGCGGGCCCTTCGCCATCGGCGTGGGGGTGTTCACCTTCTTTCTGGTCATCGACCGGATCTACCAGCTGACCGATCTCGTGATCACCAAGAACGTCCCGCTCCAGCTCGTGCTGTCCCTGCTGCTCTTCATGCTGCCGGCGTTCCTGGCCCTGACGCTGCCCATGGCGCTGCTGGTCGCGGTGCTGCTGGCGTGCGGCCGGCTGGCGAGCGATCTGGAGGTAACCGCCCTCAACGCGGCGGGGGTGAGCCCGCTCCGGCTGCTGCGCCCCTTCCTGGCGGCGGGGGTGGTCGTGACGCTGGCCATCGCCTGGCTCACCCTGGTCGCCACGCCCTGGTCGACCGGGGCGTTCCAACGCCAGCTGTTCAAGATCCTGCAGACACGGGCCACGACCGGCATCCAGGAGCGCACCTTCTCCGCCAGCTTCGGCAACCTCGTCATCTACGTGGAGGAGCTGAGCGCCTCGCAGGTGGCGTTCACGGGAGTGCTGGTGTCGGACGAACGCAACCCGGCCCTGTCACGGATTATCCTGGCGCGGGAGGGGCGGCTGCTCACAGACGAGGGACAGCGGCGGGTCACACTCCGGTTCATCGACGGGTCCATCAATGAGACCGATGTCGCCGACCCGAGGCGCTTCCGGTACACCGCATTCAGCCTCTACGACATGAAGCTGCCGCTGGAGTCCTTGCTTTCGCGCGTGGCCGAGCCCGAGAAGCCCGAGAAACAGCTCCCGGTCGGGCAGTTGATCGACACGGCCGCCACGCTCGACGCCACGGCCGCGGCGCCGTACTGGGTCGAGCTGCACAAGCGCCTGGCGCTGCCGGTGGCCGCGCTGGTGTTCGTGGTCGTGGGCTTCGCGCTCGGCATCCGCTCCCACCGGGGCGGGCGGGCGGTGGCCCTCGCCGCGAGCTTCGGCATCGTCGCGTCGTACTACATCCTGATCACCTCCCTCGAGGGGATGGCGCTCAATCGCCGGCTGCCGGCCGGGCTGGCCATCTGGCTGCCCAACGCGCTGTTCCTGGCCCTGGGCGCCGGCCTGCTGCGGCTGGCGGCCCTCGGGATCCCCTCGGCCTGGGGGGAGCGTCTCTGGGGGCTTACCGCAAGGCTGCCTCGCGGCTGGCCCGGCTGGATCGGGTGGCCGAGGTGGGCCTCGCGCTCCGCCCGCCTCCGCGGCCCGCGGGCCTCCAGCTACATCATCGACCGGTACCTGCTGCGCCGGTACCTGCTGTTCCTCGGCATCGGCTGCTTCGTGGGCGCCGTCCTGAGCCTCCTCGTGGACATCCTCCAGAGCCTGGACCGGTTTCTCCGGATCAAGCCGCCACTCAGCTACATCGCCCAGCACTTCCTCTACCTGGTGCCCCGGGAGCTCTACAAGGGGCTCCCGATCATCGTGCTGGTCGCGACGGTCTTCCTGTTCCTGTCGCTGACGCGCCAGCGGGAGCTCGACGGGCTCAAGGCCGCGGGCGTGAGCCTCTACCGGACCAGCGCGCCCGTCCTGGCCCTGGCCCTGTGCATCAGCGTGGGGGCGTTGATCTTCCAGGAGGCGGTGCTGCCGGGCATCACCTCGAAGGCCGAGGAGGTGGATCGGGTCAAGATCCGGGGTCTGCGGCCCCGCCACCTCGAGCAGCAAGGTCAGATTTGGTACCACTTGTCGGACACTCGATTCATTCACATCGCGCTGCTCGATCCGGCTCAGCAATCTCTCGATGGCCTGCTCGTGCTGAACATCGACCGGAACTTTCGCCTCCTGGATCGGCTGGATGCCGGCGCTGCGCAGTGGACCGGCGACGGCTGGCGACTCAGGAAGGGGGTCCTGCGCCGCGTCGACGCCGCCGACCGGGTTCAGTCCGAGAGCTTCGATCAGCGGATGGTCGACATGCCCGAAGACATCAATGACCTCACCCAGCTCCAGAAGCCGGCGGACAGCATGAGCTTCCTCGAGCTGCGTGCCTACGTGAAGCGGCTCCGGGAGAGCGGCCATCCTGTGCGCGGATACCTTGTTGAACTCTACGCGAAGCTGTCCTTCCCGCTCGTCCACGTGATCATGGCGCTCGTGGCCATCCCGTTCGCCCTGGTCTCTCCGCGGAACAGCGGCCGGGCAGTCGGCATCGGCGTGGCGATCGTGATCTCCGTGGGGTACTGGGTGGTGCACTCGATCGCCCTGTCCTTCGGACGAGCGGATCTGCTGCCGGCGGCGCTGGCGGCCTGGACCGCTAACGTTGTCTTTCTCGGCCTGGGCAGCGCCCTCTTCCTCAAAGTCCGGACATAGCCCGGATTATGCGTGAACACATGCGCCACCCTCACCCCGACCCTCTCCCTCTCCGAGGGAGAGGGAGCCGTTTCGATCCCCTCGCCCCCGGAGAGGGACAGGGTGAGGGGGCGCATAGGACGCGGAACACGCGTTCGTGAATAGAGCAGGCT
>JAUSJX010000125.1 GCA_030647435.1 Candidatus Rokuibacteriota bacterium | reverse complement strand
TGATCTAAGTTATGAGGAATATGCCGCCCTTCCCACTACGGTGGTGCGTAGCGGCAGCACCACACACCACCGGGGAGGGGACATGGACAAAGGGGCGTGGGCGCGAACAGGTGAGCAGGGAGTACCCGTCACAGCAAGTCGCTGGCCGTCGCTGGCGCACTGTCCGGAGGCGCTGCAATGGCTGCGGGTCCAAGCCGATCTTGGGCTCGCGCCGCGGACGCTCGAGGCGTATAGCCGGGGCCTCGCGGATTACCTCGCGGTCTGCGCGCGTGAGGCAATCGATCCGCTGAGCGCTGGCCGCGCCGAGGTGGCGCGCTATGTCCGCGATCTGGTACGTCGACCGAATCGGCGCGGGGCGACGGTCGTGTCCATCGACTCTGGAGCCGGCCTGGCCAATGCCACCCTGCAGCAACGCCTCGTCGTCGTCCGGCTGTTCTACGACCACCTGATCGAGGAGGGGCGACGGACCACGAATCCCGTCGGCCGTGGCCGGTACACGCCGGGGCGCGCGTTCGGCGGTCACCGCGAGCGTGGCCTGGTCCCGCGCTTCACCAAGCTGCCATGGATTCCCACCGATGCGGAGTGGCAGCAGCTTCTCCTCACGGCACGTCGGGAGCCGCTGCGGACCCGCCTGATGCTCGCGCTGGCCTACGACGCCGGCTTGCGACGGGAGGAACTGTGCAGCCTCCGCACGGATGACCTGGATCCGGCGTATCGCACCCTGCGGGTGCGGGCCGAGACGACGAAAACGCGCCGGGCGCGCGTGGTGCCGTACTCGGAGGCCACCGGGGTCCTGCTGCAGCAGTACTTGGCAAGGCGACGCGAACTCAGCGCCGCCCGAGGGCTGCTCTTTCTCTCTGAGTCGCGCCGGAATCGCGCCCAGCCGATTACGCTGTGGACGTGGTCCAAGGTCGTCCGTGCGCTCGCGCTGCGCGCCGGCGTCCCCCGCTTCAGCACCCACACGCTCCGTCATCTCTGTCTGACGGATCTCGCGCGGTCCGACTGGGAACTCCATGCCATCGCGGGCTTCGCCGGCCACCGGAACGTGGCGACGACCTTGCAGTACATCCACCTGTCGGGGCGCGATCTCGCGGCGAAACTCACCCGCAGCATGGGGCACGTGCACACCTGGCGGCGCGCCGCCCTGGCCGAGCTGATCGGGGGGCAGCCATGATGGCGGCGCCCGCGCTCACGCCCGAGCGCACCCGTGTGCCGACAGACGAGCCGCCGTGGCAGTGGCCGGTCGACGTGACGGTCTACGATCGCTCGCCGCAGCTCAGTGCACCGGAGGCTCGTGCGCTTGCGCTCATCGGGGAGGACGTGCGCGAATGGCGGCACCCCGAACGCCACCAACCCGCGTGGCACGCCCTAGACCGCCTGGTCCGTCCGCTCACCGATGTTCGTGCCGTCATGGCGAGTCAGAGCCGCCGGCAGCACGGCTGCGCGGATGCCGCCGTGGCGGCGATCCTGCGCCGGTGCGGGCACGAGGGGTCGGCGTACTGGGGGTGGTCAGCCACGACCTGGGTGCACATCCTCGGCGCCACCCAGCGCGCGTTCAGCGCGGTCCATCCCGCCTGGGTGGATCGGCAGGTGCGCCACTACCTGATTGCACTCCCCTATCTGCTCGGGTGCTTCACCGACCTGCGCCCCCTGGGCAACTACCAGCGCGCGACGCTCGCCGAAAAGGTGTTTGGCCAGGGGTGCGTGCGGGCCACCGTGGCGCGCGTCGCCGGAGTCCTCTGCGGGTGGGGCTATCAGAACGCCCAGACCGGCCGGGCCTTCCCCCGGGTCCTGTGTGAGACGCTCCTCCTGAACCGCAGCCCGCGGGTGCATGATTTGTCGCCCGCGCTCCTCGACGACCTTCGACGCACGGCCGGGGCGGAAAAACGCAGTCTGCTCTTTCAACTCCAACTCGCGCTCGCGACCCTGGGCGTGATGGACCCGCCCGCGGCCCCGGTGGTCCCACGCCCCGCCGTCGAGGGCGTGGCGGCGAGCTGGCAAAGCTGGGTGCACCGCTGGGAGACCACCTCCACGGTGGCCCCGACCACCCGGCGGCACGTGCGTCTCTGTCTGCTCAAAGCTGGTCGCTGGCTCGCCGCCGAGCATCTCGCGGTCGAGGAGCCCGCCGCTTGGACGCGCGAGCTGTGCGCGGCGTACGTCGCCGCCGTCGATCGGATGCGCGTCGGCGACTATGCGCAACGCTGCGACCCCATCCAGCACCTGGTCGGGACGCCGCTCTCGCCACGATCGAAAGAGGCGTACCTCGGCGCCCTGCGCCAGTTCTTTCGCGACGCGCAGGAGTGGGGGTGGATCCCGCGCCGCTTCGATCCGACCCGGGCCCTCGCCACCCCGCGCGCCGTCAAAGCGCTGATCGGCCCCGCCCCGCGCGTGATCGCCGACGACGTGTGGGCGAAGTTGCTCTGGGCTGGCCTCCATCTCGAGTCGGCCGATCTCGTGCCCAGCGCCCGAGGCGGCTACTGCTATCCCGTCGAGCTCGTGCGCGCTCTCGCGGTGACGTGGCTCTTCAGCGGCCTTCGCAGCGATGAAATCGCCCGGCTCCGCACGGGCTGTGTGCGCTGGCAATCATCCCCCGAGGCGCCCCAGGACGCCGTGTGTCTCCTCGACATCCCCGCCCACAAGACGGGAGCACCCTTCACCAAGCCGGTCGATCCGCTCGTGGGACGCGCGATCGAGGCGTGGGAGGCCGTCCGGCCCGTCCAGCCGCTGCGACTCGATCCGCGGACCAGCGAGCGTGTCTCGCTGCTGTTCTGCCTCCGGGCCAAGCGGGTCGCGCGCGAGTATCTCAACCACGCGCTCATCCCGGCCCTCTGCCGCAAGGCCGGCGTGCCGCGCGCCGACGCGCGCGGCCGCATCACGAGCCATCGGGCGCGCTCCACGATCGCGAGCCAACTCTATAACGCCAAGGAACCGATGACCCTCTTCGAACTGCAGGCCTGGCTCGGTCATCGCTCCCCGCAGTCGACCCAGCACTACACCCAGATCACGCCGACCCGCCTGGCGCAGGCCTACGCTGACGCCGGCTACTTCGCCCGCAACGTCCGGACCGTCGAGGTGCTGATCGACCGTGAGGCCGTCCGGAGCGGCGCGGCCGCGAGCGGCACGCCCTGGCAGTACTTCGACCTCGGGCATGGGTACTGCACGTACAACTTCTTCGAGCAGTGCCCGCACCGGATGGCCTGCGCCCGGTGCGACTTCTATGTGCCCAAGGTCTCCACCCGGGCCCAACTCCTCGAGGCCCAAGCCTCCCTGCAACGGATGCTGGTCGCGATTCCGCTTACCGTCGACGAGCGGGCGGCGGTCGACGACGGGGCCGAGGCCGTCGAGCGCCTCCTCGCCCGGCTGGCAGACACCCCGACGCCAGCCGGCCGCTCACCCCGCGAGATCCTGCCGCCGCCAGGCCCCCTCCTCCTCACCATCAAACCGCTCCGCCAAGCCGAAGGAGCTTGACACCGTGATTCCACAGAATCACGTCGAATCGCCCCGTGGAAGACTGGGGCAAGCTCCTCGGCGACACCGCCGCCGTCACGGCGCTGCTCGATCGGCTGCTCCATCATGCCCACGTCCTGACCTGCGGCCCCAGGAGCTGGCGCACGCGGCTGCAGGGCGACCCACGCGCGCCAGGAGCCGAGAGACCGTGAAACGGAGCCCCGCATTGGGCTCAGGAGCCACGATCTCGGAGGGGGCGCTATCTGGGTATCCCCCACACCGCGGTCGCCCGGCCATTACGGGCGCCTCTCACGCGGCTTGCTCTCCCGGCAAGAACGCGCTACAACACATCCGGCCTTGGGCGCCCGCTCCTATGGCCGGTTTTGACCTGTCCACGTATGGCCGGTTTTGAGGTGTCCACCGAGGGACTGAGAACGGTGTTATTGATCTTTCACTAAATAATGCATACGATTGGCCTGTGCTTCACTATGCTGGTCGGCATGAGACCTTTTGGCACTGCCGGGGAGTTGGAGAAGCGTCGACGCCGGGCGATCGCCCTACTGCAGGCGGGCAACCCATAT